>JAGGTI010000030.1 GCA_021163775.1 Candidatus Zixiibacteriota bacterium | reverse complement strand
CCCAAAAAGCTGGCTCTGGTGGCGGCAATGCGAAAGCTATTGCTTATCAGCCGAGCTATGCTGATTGCAAAAAAACCGTTTAATCCGCAATATTCTCATTGACTGACAAGACGGTATCTACTTTGAGGCTTTGAGACCACAAAGTATAATAAGACCTAAAACACCAGCCGCACCCCGAACTGGTTGATAGGCTCCAACTCGAAAGTCGAGATCACCCGCTGGATATTCAGGCTGACAAACGATGTCACCGGCTTGACCAGTGATAATTCGACATAATGATCACGGGCATTCATACCAGCGGCAAGATCAAACGGATCGGCGTAAGAATAGTCCCAGTTGTAGTCGGCTGTGAACTCAAAGGTAAAATCGGTTATTAGCTTGAAACCGTTGATGGCGACTATCTGAAGTGTCTGACCGCGACTCTCGCCGGTGTCATCATAGTTGCGATAATACGAGATTTCGTTGGAAATTGGATAGAAACCGATCTTGCCCGATTTCGATTCCAAGGTGGGGATAATGTTCCCGGCGTTTGCCACGCCAGTAATCAGTAGCGATGTTGCCACGCAGACTAGCAGAACAAGCTGGCGCATGGGTATCTCCTGTTATGTTATTGGCTATTTATCCTTCGCGAATTTCTCTAACACCCCGATCAGTTTGTCAATGTCGCTCTCATCGTTGAACAGATGCACCGACACCCGGATTGAACCTTCGCGATTCACCAGGATAATTTTGTCCTTGAGCAATTCCCGATGCAGACCTTTCACATCCTTGCACGTAAACGTGGTTATTGATGAACGATAAAGGCTCTCCATCGATGACGTAATCTGATAGAACGAGTTCGATCGGATATACGAAGCCAGACGATCAATCAGACCGTGATTATGTTGGCGAATGTTGCCGATTCCAAGATCCTGGATTATCTGCGCCGCCGCTTTCATGCCCATCAGGTTCAGCACAGCATAGTAACCAAATTCGTACTTCTGTGCCGAGTCAAAATAGTCACGGTCATAATGGAACAGATCGGAGAACTGCATTTTCCAATCTACGCCCAACCAGCTCATGAACGGTGGTTTGATCTTCTCACGGATCTCATCCGACAAGTAGAAAAACCCACACCCTTGCGGCGAAAGCATCCATTTCTGACAACCGGAAGCAAACACATCGATTCCAAACTTACGCACGTTGATCGGTTCCACTCCCATCCCCTGGATACCATCGACCACCAGATAGATATTATGCTTGTGACATATATCGGCAATAGTTTTCAGGTCGTTTTTGAAACCGTTAAAGTACTGAACGTATGACAGTGCCAGCACGCGGGTACGTTTGGTAATTGCTTTCTCGAATTCCCCGATATCAAAACAGTGATCGTGCGATTTGATGAATTTCATCTTAAGATCGCGCGCCTCGGCGGCCGCTTTGAAACAGTAGATCACGGCCGGAAACTCAATATCGGACACCAATATTTCATCGTCCTTCTTGAGTGGCAAACCGAAAGCGGCGATGTTCAAACCGTGACTGGTATTAAGCCCGATTCCGACCGAGCGCTTCGTAGCACCAATCATCTTAGCGTAGATGCCACGCAGTTCATCAGCAACATCAAAGGCATCGTGGGAATCGTCTTGTTCGGCCGCAACGCGTTGATCAACATTGGACACAATCGCCTCTCGGACTGGCGTACAGAACGGACAGTACGACGCCGAATTAAAATAAGCAATCTTCTTGGTATGTGGAAAAAGCCGACGGGCTTCTTCGATGTGAGCGGCAGTCTGTGCCTTCATGGCCAGGACTCCTATAAGGTATAGAGGTAACCGATGATCGCCAGGCAACCAATCAGCTTCAATAGAATTGAAAATAATATATACATCAAGTACGGCATCGGGAGTTTGATACGCACCGCCAGACCAATCATCGCCGGTACCGCTCCCAAACCAAAGGCGAACAGGGCCGATGCTATTCCGGCCCGCACACCGTAAAATGGCAACAAATAGTAAAAGAAACTGTAAACTATCATCGGTATCGCTACATAGAACAGAAGTTCCATCGTGAAATTAGCCAAAGTCCAACGCACTCCGGTAGTTTCTACCATCTCCTCCGGTACACCTGACGACAGCTTGAGTTTCCGTTCAAGCCAGTCTAACAGGAGCGACATACTCAACAAGTACGCCCCGGCGGCCAACACACAGTATAGCAACAACTCATATGAAATCATGACAACCACCCCTGATCGACATACCACCGATATGTCGATGCCGCACCTTCATCGAACGGAATGCGCGACTCATAACCCAGTTCGTCCCGCGCCTTGGTGACATCCATTTCCCAGAAAGAATTGAGTTCGCTGGCCTTCTCCCGGGTCAGCCTGGGGACAGCACCCAAGGCTTTAAACAGAAACTCCGAGACAGTCGCCACCGCTCGGAACAACGGCGAGGGCAAAATCAACGGTACGGTCCAACGTCCCACAGCGACCACCACAGTGTTGATCAGTTCACGATAAGTGTATGATTCCTTCTCGCAGATAAAATATGCGCCGCCCGGTTTGACATCAGCGATCAACCCCCGCTCAACCCCATAACAGAGGTCATCCACATGCACCAATTGCAATTTGCGATGCGGGTTGCCGAGCATTGGTTTGATATGCATATGCACCGTCTTAAAAATCTCGAAAATCGCTTTGTCGCCAGGTCCGTAGACACCGGGTGGGCGTATAGAAATCACATTGATCCGATCAGCAAAAGAAAGCGCCGCTTTTTCCCCCGCCAGTTTCGATTCACCATAAGTGGTGATCGGACGAGGTTGATCCGATTCACGAATAGGCTTGCCGGGCCATGATGACCCCGCCGCCGCTACCGAAGAAATATGCACGACCCGTTTCACATCGGGATTGTGTTCCGCAACAGCTTCCATCAGATTTCTCGCACCTTGCTCGTTGACGGTAAAGAAGTTCGGCTTGTGAGTCGTTTTTGTAATCCCAGCGTTGTGCACAATGTAATCAACCGCTTTAACCATCTCCGGTAAGGTTTCGGGCTTGTTTATGTCGCCAAATCGAAAATCAAGCTCAAGATCACGCAATAACGATCGGTCGGCCCCCTCGCGTATTCCGGCAATAACATGGTAGCCGATCTGCTGTAGGTGGCGACAGAGTCGCGAGCCGACAAATCCATTTGCGCCGGTGACCAGGGCTAAAGGCTTGTTATCCGTCACAGACACAAGATAGCGAATTGTAATTCAATCGGCAAGTAGATATCGAACGCGGCGTAGTTAGTACATGATCGTCGCGAGGGAAGCCCGGTCCACGTTACAATTTCGGTAATTTTCAGTTGTTGACATCGCCCTGTTACACACCTCACATTATCCAGTGACAGAGCTTAATTCGGACAAAGGAGATAAAATGAAGAGAATCTTTCAGTACGTCGCCATCGGTCTCGTTTTGGTCGGTTTGTTAGGCTGTGGGTCAATGAAAAAACGTGACCAGGGAGCGTTGATCGGTGCCGGGGCCGGGGCGGTGATAGGTGGTATCATCGGCGACCAAGCAGGTAACACAGCGGTGGGTGCGATTATCGGTGCGGCGGTCGGCGGTGCGGCCGGGGCGTATATTGGTAATTACATGGACCGACAGGCCGAAGAGATGCGGCGAGATATTGAAGGTGCCACGATTGAGCGAATCGGCGAAGGGATAAAGATCACTTTCGATTCCGGAATTCTATTTGACATCGACAAATCTTCATTGCAATACGAAGCCAAGGTCAACCTGGAAAAGCTGGCGGCTATTCTCAACAAGTACGAAGAAACCGAGGTGCTAATCGAAGGGCACACTGACGCCTCCGGCCCGGACGAACACAACCGCGACCTGTCGATCAGACGAGCACAGTCGGTGGCAACGCACTTGTCCGGTCAGCAGGTCAACCCGACCCGGTTTACAATTATGGGTTATGGCGAAGACCAACCGGTGGCCGACAACGCGACTGCCTCGGGCCGACAGCAAAACCGTCGGGTAGATATCGCGGTGTTTGCCAACGACAAACTCAAAGGTGTCGCCGAGGACGAAGTCGGGAACTGATGGAGCGGTAGATAGCAAGCAGGTCGGGTTCCGAACAATGACCCATTGAGTGAAAAACCCGACAATTGTGAAGTTCCGTAGGTCAGGTTGCTTGCAACAGAACCAGTGCCGTCAGGCGACCCTGCCTGACGGTTTGGACTGCCAGTGTCGGGCAGAGTCACCACCCGACACCACATAGAAACCGATACGACACTCGTGGCGCACGGGGGCGTACACCACGCACAAAATAGTGATCAGTACCGTAGGTCGATACCGGTCCATCCTGAGCCTGTCGAAGGACGGGCGGTTTCGACATCTTGCCTAAAACACTTCCGCCGAGAACCGGTACACTTCAGCGTACTTGTCTTTATAACTCTCTTTCGGAAGGCCGGCTTTCAGGCAGGTCTGTTCCAAAAACTGGGTCGTGTTCCAGCCGTACTCAGTTGCGACCTGCGGTAGAAGCAGTCCGGTGTGTACATCGAGTTTAACGATCAAGCCATCGCGACCGATTTTGATCTGCTTGAAATCCTTCACCCGCTGTAGCGGCGTCAACACCGAAATTTCATACTCAAGCCGATCCCACTCTTCTTCGGTCAGAGCCGGGAACCTGGGATCATCAAACGCCGCCGCCACCGCCATCTCGGCAATCAACTGGTACAGGGGTTCACGCGCGTGAGTCTGACCGATACACCCGCGCAATTTCCCGTCAATCTTGAGCGTCACAAACGCACCGCGTCGGATATCAAGTGACTCGCTATACTCCGGGGTATGCTCAAACCCCTTTAGCCGGGCCGAGATCGCTTTTCGGGCAATACGGCGCAGTATCGGTTTGAGATCATCGGGCAAGGTTTCGTCACGTTTACGCGCCGCGGTCATACCGATTTGTGAATTCTGATGGTCTTCCAATTTTGTCTGCGCTTTAGTACCCATCACAATGGCCGCCGAAAGATACCCGACCACTTCGCTGAAATCACCGGTGGTGTTACCCGAAGTCGCATAGTCAACCGTGCGCACTTCGGTACTACCGAGACGTTTGGCGGCCAGCATCACTGCCGCGGTTGGACCACCACCACACGCTTCACCTTCGCCGGATGACAACAAATCAAGCAGACCGTCAGGATCAAATGCTTCAATCGCTTTCTGCACCCGGCCGTCAAGTTCGCGCGCTTGTTTGTCGTTGTGGAAATGCGACAGGTCGGTCGAAGCAACCATGAGGCAGTTGCGCTCCCGCAACACTGAGCCTAACACTTCGCCAAGTGCGTGTACCGATGCTTCGTCCTGATCGCCCATAATAATCGGCACCAGCCTGAAATCACCTAACACAACTTGTAAAAACGGCAGTTGAATCTCAAGGGCATGTTCAGCGCGTGAGGCACCGGTCCCATGACCCTGGCGCGAGCGATAAACTAACGGATTGATACCGGCGATTCGTTCGGCTAGTTCGTGGTCGGTTTCAATTACGCCGATAGGTGTCTGGTAACCATCACCATCGTACACCGAGCAACCCTGGAAAAACTCCGGCCGATGATATGGCGCTACGATCACTACGGTGTCATACTCTTCGCCTTCAAGTAGCTTGAAAGCAGATGCCGCTACTTTACCGGAGTACTGATAACCGGCATGCGGACAAATCAATGCCTGGGGTCGCCCCGACAGGGCAACTTTATCAACCTCCGCGTAAAATCCGGCAATTTGTTTAACAAGATCCGATACCTTGCCGGGGTACCAGCTTCCGGCGACCGCCGGTTTGCGAATATTATCAGGCCTCTTACTCATACGAAGCACCTTTCAGTCTATCTAGTTCGGGATCAACCTAAGTCGTGAACCCTACGGTGTCAAACAGAACGGCAAACGAGTGCAAGGGTATTGTGTAGTTGTGGTCCTCTTGAGATAAGAGATTCATTCGAGGTTTGGATCTATCGTGAAAACCATCGGCCCTCACGATTGATAAAATCCTCAAATGAAACTCTTCTCTCAAGAACACAATTATCTCTCTGGTGTGATGCGAGTGGACATAGCCACCCGCTTGCGCGGGTGGGACGTGTAGGCGCGGGGGTGGCGTAATGTAGACATGTAGGTCACGGTTGATTGCAACCTGTCAAATGGGGATGGCAGAACCGCCAAGGCAACCACAGGTTGGTTGGTTCTGTCCTACGAGACTATTGGGGCCAATCCGGCGGACTGCCGGTTTATCAAGAACCGCTTGACTTTCAAAAGTATTTGGCGATATTGCCAAATAGTTATGTATAAGTGAGAATAGATAGATGGATAAGAAAACCAGAATCAGATTTGAAACCCGGGCCGCAGTTATCAAGGCGCTGGCTCATCCGACCCGTCTTTTTCTTGTGGATGTTCTCTCGCGGAACGAGAAATGTGTCTGCGAGTTGACCGAGATGGTCGGCGCTGATATTTCGACCGTCTCCAAACATCTGACCGTGCTTCGGACGGCCGGTTTGGTCGAAGCTGATAAACGCGGTTTGCAGGTGTGGTATCGTTTGAGAACACCCTGTGTGATGAATTTCTTCGACTGTATTGAGTCGGTTATCAAATCGACCGGTTCGTCGCCGGTTGGATGTTGTGTTGGGCGATGTAAATTATGACCTGGCGAACGGAATGGAAAGCGGCGGCGGCGATATCCGGGGTCTTTGGTATTCTTTACTATTACGCCCCGCAGGCGGAGCGTTTGACTGGCCCGATTGGCGAGGCTGTGGGGCTGGCCACCTGGTATGCCCGTGAACATGTTCTGCTGTGTTTGATACCGGCCTTTTTTATAGCCGGGGCTATTGCGGTGCTTCTCAATCAGGCTACGGTGATGAAATATCTCGGTGCCGACGCCAACAAGGCGGTGTCGTACGGAGTAGCTTCGGTTTCCGGATCAATTTTGGCCGTATGTTCCTGCACGGTTTTACCGCTGTTTGCCGGGATCTACCGGGTCGGTGCTGGTTTGGGACCGGCGGTGGCATTTCTGTATGCCGGACCGGCGATAAATGTCCTGGCGATCATACTGACCGCACGTGTGTTAGGAGTTGAATTAGGAGTGGCACGGGCGGTGGGCGCTATACTGTTCAGTCTGGTAATCGGTGGCTTGATGCATTTTCTATATCGGAAGGAAGAAGCTGACCGCGCAAAAACAGCGATGGTTCTTCCTGATGGCGAATCAGCGCGACCGCTTTGGCAATCAGGATGGTTGATGGGGGCTATGGTCGCTGTTTTGGTGGCGGCTAACTGGGCCGATCCTGGCGTGGGCACCGGTTTATTCAACTGGGTTGGTCGAAACAAGTGGATGCTTACTTCGGGGGCGGCTGTTTTGCTTGGCCTGGGTCTTGTCTATGTAATACGAATCAGAGCCATGTCTATTCTGGGAATTGGCCTTATGACCGTTTTGGCCGCCTTTGTGTTTCCCGCTGATCCTGTGATACCGTTTAGTGTGGCGGTTGTGTCGCTCGGGATAGTTATCGGAACCGGAGGTCGTGAGTCGCGCGAGTGGTTAAGTCAATCGTGGGGATTTGCAAAGAAGATGTTGCCGCTTTTGTTTTATGGTGTTCTGATTGCCGGCCTGTTGTTAGGCCGTCCTGGGGGTGAAGGTCTCATCCCGGCAGAGTGGGTGGCGCAAGCGGTCGGGGGGAATTCGATTAGCGCCAACCTGCTGGCATCAACGGCTGGTGCATTTATGTATTTTGCGACACTGACCGAAGTGCCCATCCTTCAAGGATTGATTGCCAACGGTATGGGGCAGGGGCCAGCCTTGGCGCTGTTGTTGGCCGGACCGGCGCTATCGCTACCGAACATGCTGGTTATCCGTTCGGTGATCGGTACGAAAAAGACTGCGGTGTTTGTGGCCCTGGTGATCGCCATGGCAACAGTGAGTGGAACGATTTTTGGAATTATCGTAGAAAGGATATGACCTTGAAAGATATTAAAGTGTTAGGACCCGGATGCGCCAACTGTGTAAAACTTCTCGAACGGGCCCAACAGGCCGCCGATGAATTGCAGTGGAAAAGCGAGGTGCAAAAAGTGACCGACCTTATGCAGATTTCATCGTATGGAGTGATGATGACCCCGGCTCTGGTGATCGATGGTCAGATTGTGGTGTCTGGCAAGGTTCCATCGGTAGATGAAATCAAGGCTTTGTTGGCGCAAAAAGCATAGTGTAACACAACAGGAGACATTCAATGATTGTATTGAAGAAAGCAAACTTTGTGACCACGATACTGGTGGTAATTTTATCAGTAGTTGTTTCGGTGGTCTGGGCAGGTAGTGTTGATGAAGTTCCTCCGGCTAAAGTAGTTGTCGATTCCGTAGAGACAACAACCGACACCGTAACCGCCGAACTGACCGACAAAGTCATCGTGTATTATCTTCACGGTCACCGGCGGTGCGCAACCTGTATCAAGCTGGAAGCTTATTCGAAAGAGGCGATTGAAACCGGCTTTGAGGAAGAACTGGAACAGGGTGGCCTTGAGTGGCGCGTGGTGGACTATGAAGAAGAGGGTAACGAACACTACGCCGACACCTACGCCTTGTTCACCAAGGCGGTGATCCTTTCGCACATCTCAGATGGTCAGGAGACTGGCTGGAAAAACCTCGACAAGATTTGGGATCTGGTTGGTGATAAGGAGAAGTTCATTGAGTACGTCAAGGCCGAAACCAAAGCCTTTCTAAGCGAAGATACCGAATGATAGATTCTCTCTGGGTGGCGATCGGTTCGGCCTGTTGGCTGGGTATTATGACTTCCGTCTCACCCTGTCCGTTGGCGACGAATGTTGCCGCCATTTCCTACATCGGTCGGCGTGTGGGTCGGCCAAGCCAGGCACTGTGGTCCGGGCTGGCTTACACCCTGGGAAGGACAGTCTGCTACGTTGGACTGACTGTTATCATTGTCACGAGTATTTGGTCGATTCCGGAGCTGGCCCGTTTTCTCCAGCGATATATGAATCAGATGCTTGGGCCGGTTCTTATACTCACCGGCCTGGTGTTGTTGAACCTGATTCGCTTGCGTTTACCCGGTCTCAGTTTGAGTAACGCTCGTCAGGAACGGCTCGGTCGGGGAGGAGTTTGGGGTGCCGGCCTTCTCGGATTGGTTTTTGCGTTGTCGTTCTGCCCCGTGTCGGCGGCGCTTTATTTTGGTAGCCTATTGCCGTTGGCGGTCGAACATGAATCACGTTTGCTGTTGCCTACAGTCTACGGTGTGGGGACTGCGCTTCCGGTTGTCGGCGTGGCGATTCTAATTGCCACCGGGTCGCGCTATGCCGGTCAGGTTTTAGGCAAACTGGCCGTTATCGAACGCTGGGCGCGACGGGTAACCGGGGTTATTTTCGTGTTGGTTGGCCTGTATTTGGTGTTGATCTACTTAGTCGGGCTCGACCTGCTTTGAGTGTTGTAGGCATCACACAAACGTGTCCGGCAAATGTCCGCGCAAGCGTGACCAGCAGATGTCAACATCCGTCGATGTTCTAATGGCAGAACCCCTTGGGGGTTCTGCCATTAGAAGAACTTTTCTGGAAGCGTCGGGTGGGCGGCGACCCGAATTAAGAAAACCCACCCGTTGGATGGGGTACAGTTGTACGTCTCTAAGAAAATTGAAACCTCCCGACCGGTAACAGTCGGGAGGTTTATTATTATTGAAGTATCCGGCAGATGTCCACATCTGCTGTATGTCGGCTAGAATGTCTGTGTCAGGCGAGCGGTCGCCAGGCGTCCCAGCGCAGGTGCGCCGATGAACTCGATATGTTTGTTGTTTGAGACGTTCTGCACCGTGACCGTGAAACGCAGGTCAGGAATGATGTTAATTCCGGTGTTCAGATCGGTAACGATGTACGATTCAACCCGGCTTCCGAAGAATGGGCTGTCCATGTCGAAAGCATCAACATAGCGACCCCGCAGGCCAACCGACAGATTCTGGTTCGGATGGTTGTACTGCACAAACAGACCTGCTTTGTTGCGCGGAGCGTTAAGTCGGATGTCATGGACTTGTTCATCATTTTTGGCGAAGAAGTTCCTTGAGATGTACGAATAACTGCCACCGAAGTTCCAGTGACGATCAAGATGATAAGCAAACGAAAAGTCAATCCCGTAGTAAGTGATATCACCGAAGTTGCGGTATGTGACCATTACATCATTCGGATTAAGGGCTTCATTGGGAGTGAAGGTACCAAGTGCTGTGCTGGCACCGCCAGTTATGTACATCGTGATCAACTCGTCGATCGGGCCGTTGCTGTTAGCGTCTAACTGATCCAGCATTGCCTGTGTCTGTGGGTCGGCATTCATGTAGTTGGCTGTTACCGCAGGCGCAATCTCTGCCGCCAGAGATGCATCAATGTCCATGAACACATTGGGTGTTTCGACAGTGAGCGGACCGACAAAGTTGTCCTTCTTGGTGCGGTAGGCGTCGACCGAGAAACGCAAGCGATCGCCTAACATCCCTTTGTAGCCAAGTTCGAATGTTTGGGTGATAGCCGGTTCGAGCTGGTCAATATCCTGTATATAATCGGACGCATTAACTTCAATTGGTGCTCCCGTATCAAGATCAAGTACTCGTGTTATCGTCTCCTGTGGACTGATGCTTGTCGGTGCTACCGATGCCACTGCATCACCGATCGCAATGGCGGTGCCAGCATCGACCCCCTGACCCATCAGGCCTTGGATCACACTGCCACGAGTAAGTTGAACTCCAGCACCCCAGGCCACGTTTGTCAACTGTGGACTGAGATAACCCTGTGAGTAGTAGTGAGTCGAACTGTTTCCGACGTAAGGCGAGAACTGTGACCGGAACATCGGATCACCAGCACCATCGTACTGCCAATGGAAGCCAGTTTCCGGGACACCCTGTACGCGTATGTTAATGCCGGTGTGGAACGGATCGGCGGATTGCATAATATCCAAAAACAGGTTGTTATTGTCCGGGGTGGCGAAAGCGCGGTTGTAGGTGAACCGCCAACTGCTCCGATCATTCGGATGAAAGACCAGCGCCGCCCTCGGCGAGAAGTTCATTTTTTCCAACCGACTGTGATCGTCAACTCTGGCCGCGCCGACAAATTTCAGTTTGTCGGTCAACTGGTTCTCAGCTTGCAGGTAAACGCCATACTCGTTGATGTTGTCATCATCTTCGTTGCGCCCGTTGATGGTGGCATCGGTGTTAGGGCGGGTCAGGATAGCATCGGCACCGTAGGTGAACAGCCATTTGTCGTTTGCTTGGTAGCTGTGCTGAACCTGTCCCGACCAGACTCGGGATTTATCAACGATCAACTGGCCGGTGTTGAGCAAGTAAGTATCGCCGGCGTTGGAAGTATTCACAAACCCCTGGACAAACAGATCTTTGTATTTGAGACGTGCCTGGCCATAGCTGTAGGCCCAATCAATTGCCTGGGCCGCACTGAGACCGGTGAGTTCAATACCACTGCCTCGATTGTAGCCGCCGTTGAGAATGAGCGAAGTGTTTTCGTTGATCAGGAAATCAACTCGTGCTTCACCCGCCAGTTTCCTGGTGTCGTAGTCGCGTGCATTATCGACCGGAGCCGCGGAGATAGTGTCGGCGCCATCCGCCGTCGGCCGGTATTTGTAGACAGTCGCCGGCTCGGTAGGCTCCGTGTGTTCCCAGTCGTTGCCCTGATAGTATTGACCGGTAATTTTGTAGCCAATCCGATTATTGACGTTCCCGGCGTGACGGAACGAACCTAACATCAGGTCGCGTTCGCCACCGCCTATGCTGACAGTGGTACCTTCCGATCCGAAAGGTGATTTGGTTACAATGTGCATCACACCAGCGGCTGAGTTCGGGCCATACAGAGCAGAGCCGGGGCCGGAGACGATTTCGATCCGTTCAATATCGTCACTGACCGTCGGGATAAAATTGTAGGCGTTGAATCTCAGCGATGGCACTCGCACCATCCGATTGTCGGTCAGTACCAGTAGCGCACCGGAAAAGATATTGTTAAACCCACGGGTGACCATGTTGGTCTGGTTTAAGCCAGTGCGGGCCATGTCGATAGCCGGAAGACCTTTGACGTGATCGGTAACAGTCAGGGCGGTGCGTTCGGCGATTGCTTCCGCTTCAACCACGCTCACTGAAGCGGGAGCGTCATTGACTTTTTCCGGTCGACGCGAAGTGGTAACGGAGATTGTATTCAAGTCAATTACTTTTGGTATCAGACTGGTTTCAACAGATATACCTTCCGGGTCATTGTTGGCTACGGTGAGAGTTACAGTAGTGTAACCTACAAAGGATATCGCCACCGTGTACTTGCCCGATGGCAGATCAAGTTCGTAGGCACCGTCTTCAGTGGTTGCGGTGCCGATAACATCCAGCGCGGGATTGGTCGGTCGTGCGGTGATGGTCGCGCCGAGCAAGGGTTGGCCATCGGTCTGATCGGTCACCAGGCCGGTCAGGGTAGCTGATGTGACCGGGATTGCTCCCAGTGCCAGGACCAGCAGTACTGCGGTTGTGAGGGATCCGATCCGAACTTGGTTAAAACGGTTTGGCATGACAGAATCTCCTTGTCTGAAAATCGGCAGAGAACAACCATGTCGGTTAATAGGGGTGTGACATGATTGAAATGCTCTACGGTTTTTTACTTCTGTATTCGGTGATGCAAATATCGTTTTTTTGTCTGGAAAAAGCAAGCGGATTTAGATTGTACGATACCGGCGCGGTGGCAATTAGCCAGCGGCCCCAGAACTCAAGGCCCACAAACGGTTAGAGCGACCAAGATCGTTTTTTGGTCCGAGTACCATGCGTCGACACGGTTGGGTTTCTTCGAAGGTCTCAATCGCACGCAGGCGTGCAACCGCCTCGGAATTGGTTTCAAGCACGCCAATCCGAAGATTAACATCTTTTGCATGACAAGCCAGATCTTGCAGAAGGTCAATTGGGTCGCAAGTCGAAGTGTCTGCTAACCAGGGACCTACCGAAACTATGTCGTGGCCGGACTGTCCCATTATGTAGCCGATAAGGTCACCTTCGCGCTCCAATCCGCGCGCCAAGGTGGGATACTGCTCAAGTCTGTGTCGGATAAGAAACGAGCGATCAGCCCCAAAAGCCTCTTGATCAAGTGTGTTTATGATTGGCAGATCAGACGCGGTAAGGGGTCGCATTTGTTTACGGGTTTGAGATTCGATTCTGCCGAGAAATCTCAGCGAATCGCATAATGTTCTGAAACCGAGTCGCTCATAAAGCGGTATCGCTGGAAGGTCACTATCAAGATAGATACTTACGCAGTTGCGACTACGCAGATAGCCGATAGCGTGTTCCATCAGTTGATGGCCAAAACCATGCCCGCGACGTTCAGGAACAACTATGAGTTCGCCCAGAAATCCAGAAATTTCGTAGGTGGTGGCGATGCACATACCGATAGGCGCGCCACGAATTTCGGCCACAAAACAGCCGTTGTGGTCGTTGGCGAGGAACATCTCAAACGTCTGGCGGGTTTCGCTCAACCAGCCTTCGTGGGTAACACACTTAAGGCAAAAGTCAAGATCGGTTGGTCGCATAGTACGGATAATTATCGGATTTTGCATTAAATGAACCTCGTTCACAATATCGTTGGAGGATACCGGGATGTCAAAGAATGACAGCTTCACGATTCAGAATTATTGCGCAGATTGCAGTTATCTGAGATACTCGAAAGGCTCTATAGTGTACGCTTACAGACGCTGGAGGGTAAAAACCTGCTGATGAAGTCGGCTGGTGAAGGGTGGTACCGGGGTTGGGTCAGGATCAAGATAGATACGGCCTTCTTTCTGAAAGCGAACCAGTTACCGCAGAATCCTTAGGGCTTTGGGGCGACATTTTGTGAAAAAAATAACAAAGATTCTTGACAGAAGTCATCTTGGGGGGTATTATCGATGCTAATTGGAAAAGTAGCTATTTGACAAATATAGTGATATTTCGACATAGGGAGTCCCCAGATGGCCCAATTTGAACCAGTTGCAGGCACCGACGAACCGATCAAGGCGGATACGCTGGTCGTTGGCGGCGGGATTGCGGGTATGACTACCGCGATTGAATCCGCCGAAGTCGGCAAGCAGGTGGTTCTCGTGGAAAAACTGCCCTCGCTTGGTGGGCGGGTCGCCGCGATGAACCAGTATTTCCCCAAATTATGTCCACCCTCCTGTGGTATGGAGATCAATCTCAAGCGGATGCGCATAAACCCATTTGTTCGCGTTCTTACTTTGGCGGAAGTCGTTTCGGTTTCCGGTGGCCCGGGTGATTTCGAAGTCAAGATCAAGCTTTCACCACGCTTTGTGACAGAGAAATGCACCGCGTGCGGTGAATGCGAGAAGGTCTGTGAAATAGAGCGCGACGACGACTTCAACTACGGTATAGGCAAGACCAAGGCGATCTACCTGCCGCACCAATTGGCTTATCCGCCTCGTTATGTGGTTGATCCGCAGTTTGCGGGTGATGCACGGATGAAGAAATGCGTCGAAGCGTGTGAATACGACGCGATCGACCTCAATCAAAAAGAGCGCACAATTACGGTCAAGACTGGTGCGATTGTTTGGGCAACTGGCTGGAGACCGTATGATGCTACCAAGCTTGACACTCTCGGTTTTGGCCAGTATCCGAACGTTATCACGAATGTTATGATGGAACGGTACGCTTCCGAATCCGGACCTACTGGTGGCGAAATTGTACGGCCATCAGATGGTGCCGAGGTCAAGAAGGTCGGGTTTGTACAGTGTGCCGGTTCACGCGATGAAAACCACCTGCCGTACTGTTCGGCGATATGTTGTCTGGCTTCAATGAAGCAGGCCACTTATGTGCGTGAGCGCTACCCGGAGGCAGAAATTCACCTGTTCTATATAGATGTTCGCTCGCCTGGCCGGATGGAAGATTTCTATATCAAGGTTCAGAAAGACGAGAAGTTTTTCTTCCATCGGGGCAAAGTGGCTCAAATTTTGGAGAATCCGGACAACAAGAACGTCATTCTCGAAGCCGAGAACACCCTCACCGGTCAGATCACACAGACCGAGGTCGATATGGCGGTTTTGGCCATCGGTATGGTGCCGAATACGGCCGATACGCCACCCCCGCTTGACACCCAGCTCGATGAATTCGGGTTCATTGCGCCTGATACCGGCAAAGGTGTCATCGGTGCCGGAACCACAATGCAACCCTCTGATGTAGCGACCACAGTTCAGGATGCTACCGGGGCGGCCTTGAAAGCGATTAACCAGGGCGGAGGGAGGTAAGAATCATGGAAACCAAAGTTGGTGTATATATCTGCAAGGGCTGTAATCTTGGCAAATCGTTCGATTGTGAAAAAGTTGCCAAGGTAGCTACCGGCGAAGCCAAGGCCGAGATTTGCCGCGAACATGATATCCTCTGTAGCTCCGAGGGTGTTGCTCTTATCCAGAATGATATCAAGAACGAAGGGATCAATCGGGTTGTAGTTGCCGCTTGTTCTCAGCGTGTTTTTCCGGAATTGTTTGATTTTGGTCCCAATATTCTGGTCGATCGCACGCCACTGCGTGAGCAGGTTGCCTGGTGTCATCCGGCCAATGATGAAGATACTCAGATGTTGGCGGAGGATTATATCCGTATGGGGGTAGCCAAGCTCAGAGCTACCGCGCCGCCTACCCCGCTGATTGAGGAAACCAGCAAAGATATTTTGGTAGTCGGTGGTGGAATGACCGGTATGACGGCGGCTAAGGCCGCGGCTACCGCCGGGTACAAAGTTATTATAGTTGAAAAAGAAGACCGCTTAGGCGGCTGGGCGACCAAGTTCAAGAAAGTGTTTCCCAAGCACCCGCCGTATAAAGATTTGGAAGACTCCGGCTATGAGACTCTGATCAGCGAAATTGAGGCCAACGAGGGCATCACGGTGCATCTGTCGACCGAAGTGGAGCGGACCTCCGGCCAGCCGGGCCAGTTGGCTGTGACTTTGAAAAACGGCCAGGGCACTACTGAGCTGACCGTTGGCTCAATCATTCAGGCTACTGGATTCCGTCCGTACGATGCCACCAAGCTGACTCATCTCGGCTATGGCAGTTCACCGGACATCGTTACGAATATCACTATCGAAGAGATGGCCCAAAACGGTGGTATTAAACGGCCATCGGACGGCAAACCGATTGACAGCATTGCTTTTATTCAGTGCGCCGGCTCTCGCGATCAGGATCATTTGCCGTACTGTTCGGCCGTTTGTTGTAGGGTATCGTTGAAGCAGGTTAAGTATGTACGGGAACAGTATCCCGATGCTAAGATATACGTTATATACAAAGATCTCCGCTCACCGGCTCAGTTCGAGAGGTTCTATGCCTCGGTTCAGGACGATGAAGGGGTTTTCTTTACCAAAGGTGAAATTGTCGGGGTGACTAAGGATACCGACGGCAAGATCGCAGTTGATGTTGAAGAGACTTTGTTGGGTGAGGATATCCGTATCAAGGCCGATATGGTTGTGCTGGCTACCGGTATGGTGCCATCGACTCAAGTAGACGATCCGATTCCTACTAATACCGAGGTCGAGGCCGAGACCGATGGTGAGGCCGAAGCCGAGGGTGAGGATGCGACCGAGTCTGCTCCGGCTGAAGGCGAAACTGCTGACGGCAAGAAAGAGGCGGAAAGCGCCGAAAAAGGTGCGATGATCCTCAATCTAACCTACCGTCAGGGTACTGACCTGCCCACCCTCAAGTATGGTTTTCCTGACTCACATTTCATTTGTTTTCCATATGAAACCCGTCGAACTGGGATTTATGCCGCTGGAGCTGTGCGGGCACCGATGGATCTCGCTTCGAGTGTCAATGATGCCTATGGTGCCGCTTTCAAGTCGATTCAGGCAGTTGAGGCTATAGCACAGGGCAAAGCGGTTCACCCTCGGGCTGGTGATACCAGTACTCCCGAATTTGCTCTGCAACGTTGTACCCAGTGTAAGCGGTGCACCGAGGAATGTCCGTTCGGGGCTATTGATGAAGACGAAAAGGGGACACCGGAACTTAACCCGCTTCGTTGCCGGCGGTGTGGAATTTGTATGGGTGCCTGTCCGGAACGGATTATCTCGTTCGCCAACTATAGTATCAATATGGTCTCATCAATGATCAAGGCGATTGATGTACCTGACGAATTCGAGGAAAAACCACGTATTCTCGCTTTTGTGTGTGAAAACGATGCGCTTCCCGCGCTGGAGCAGGCGGCCCGTAAACGGATGCAGTACAATGCAATGATCAGGATTATCCCGTTGCGCTGTCTCGGTTCGATTAACACTGTCTGGATCAGCGATGCGCTGGCGTCCGGTTTCGATGGGGTTATTCTTCTGGGTTGTGCCAAGGGTGATGACTATCAGTGTCACTTTGTTCGTGGCTCGGAATTGGCAGATTACCGAATGGGCAACGTGCAAGAGAAACTCAAACAGCTTGTACTCGAGGAAGAGCGGGTCGAGGTGCATGATGTCGCGATCACCGATGGTGAGAAGATCCCGAAGATTTTCGATGACTTTCTGGAAGTTATCGAAACAGTGGGCCCGAACCCGTACAAGGGTATGTAGTGCCCTTCGGATAGCAGGCAGGAATATCAAAAGCCCCCCCGATAGGGGGGCTTTTTTTGTGGTGTGCGATGAATGGTAGGGTGTGGAGTTCGCACAGACTGAATTGGTCTGGTTGAGAATGAATAGACCGCATGACAAAAAAGACTTTACATCACACAGTCCAGCGGCTATCATGCAACCAGAGATTTTGTTGAGCAGTTCATAGGGAAACACCGAGAGTTACCGTTTTTTTTGGCCGATCTGAGAGATTCAGACTGTGTCATATTTAGCAGATGGCGTGATTTCTAACAGGCGAAGCCTCAACAGGGACAATCGACTTCATTATTCACTTGTGTGTGACCTCAAAACTGCTGGTTAGTGGTTATGTATGTTATTTGGATGGGAATTAGATAACAAGGCCAGACCGCCACCTCCACTTGAATCATGAGATATACCGCGGGCGTCGAGGAATGCCTGCGGAACAATTATCATGTAACTCGATAAGGAGATCAACATGTCTAACTGCAAAATGTTCTTACTGCTGTCTGTTCTTACATTAGCATTCATAGGTCTTTCTGGAGGGGTGGCGCTAGCCGGTGTGGAAAGCATACCAGACGCGGTCAATTTCAACCTGACCGAATCAACCATATTCATAGCCGGTAGTACCGATACGCCGGCGAACGAGTTGGCGACTCTTAACTTTGAATTCGAATTTGACCCCGGTGTCACAGGAGTTGTGACCGGCACCTATATTCGGCTGGTGTTTGATCCCAGCGAGATGGATTTCATTGAGGCCCGGCCAACCGACGCATGGGGTACGGAGGGAGTAACGGCCCAACCGGCACGCGTGTGGGATGACGAGCCGGAAAACGAAGATACTATCGTCTACGACATCATTACCGCCTACCCTTTCGCAGTAATGGGCGGGGTAGTTGCTCTGGCGGAGTTTGATTTTACTCTATTGTGTCAGCCATCCGATCAGGTGAATGACGTGAACATCCTGTATGCGCAGGAGTTGACACATGTCTCGACTACGGCGGGCAACTACGTCGTGAACACCCCGCTTGATCGTATTGATCACGGCTCGGTGACCAACGAGTCCTACAACGGCGAATTCTGGGTGGTGGATACCGATGGACTCATAGAGTACGAGGGTATATTAGGGGAGCATATCTTTGTGCCTATTCTGCTACAGTCTAATTTCAGGTTGGGGTTTGTGGACGTATATATTGAGTACGACACCGCCAAGCTGAGTTATGCCTATGGTGACTTCGAGGTTGTCGGTGATCATTTCTACCTGAATTATGTCTTATCCAATGTTGGCCCGGGCATGATTCGCGTCGCGTTAGTGGAGTATAATAATGCCCATCAGTTCAATGATCCGACCGAGGAAATAAGAGTTGGCTTTACTGTTAAGGGAAATTGGCAGGGGGATGAATGTCCGCTGACGATATCCAGCCTCGTAACTCCACCCGAGATGCACGTGGGTGATGGTGCCGGTTGGTGTGAATTTCTAGACCCGCTTGATCACACCTTCAATGGTGGCGCTATTGCCATTGATGCGTATGCGGCGAGTTACTCAACCGAGCTGTTGGATGGTTACTTTTCGCTCTACGACGATCAAGCTGAAGTTCAGGTAAGTTTGACCAATAATTTCCCGGCCGGTCTGGATCAGAACTCAATCATTGCCAATTTCAATCTGGGGATGGATTTGGAAGCCAAGTGGATAACATGGGAAGCGATTGACTTTGGAATGTCCAGCTTTGGGGGAGGCCCCGTAGATCCGGAAGAACTGTCTTTGCGGAGATATTTCGATCCGGGCTTTATGGAGATTTTTTCCGATCCACAGCCGATGGTTAGTTTCAGAATGGACAAGTCTGAAAATTTCACTGTGCCAACCGAATATGATAATCGATTCACTTATTTTACCTGCGTTGCGCCGTGGGATGGTGAACCGCAGTTTTCCGCCAAGGTAGTTGATACCACTGGTGGAGTCAACTTGTCTGAAGGTGCGGGCCTTACTTGGATTCAGCCTGACCCGATTGAATTCCTGATGGGTGAGTACTACTGTCCCTGCGTCCAAGCTGGCGACTGCAATATCACCCAGACTTATTATACTCAACACAATTTCACGCTGGACGATTTCAGGGTTAAGATTGAAGTCTCCGGGCCACACTATATGTATGAAGTCATTCCGATAGAGGGTGTGGCAGTAGAGAGTTTTGATACATTGGGCTACAAATGGGTGATTCTGAGTACGGTTGCGGATCCGTCGTTTGAACAGGCTCCGACCGAGGAGAGAACTGCGTTTGCCAACATTACTTACACCCGTTCAGGTGGGAGCAACTTGGTGGCAAAAGAGACCGCTGGCGCCCCTGATGAACCCTCCCTTCCCGGCCCTGGTAATTATGGCCACTGGGAGACGAGAACGTCAACCGTAAGCTTCGAATACGACTCACCGGGAGAATTCTACATGGCGGAAGCGTCAACCGATCTGGAGCACCACGTCGTTGCGATAGGCGGCACGGTAGTATCCAAATGGTGGGTTACCTACGATGTCAACCAACTCCTGTTTGGGTCGCAACTGCCGGAGGATTTTGAACTGCTTCAGAACTACCCCAACCCGTTCAACCCCTCCACCGAAATAGCTTTCGGTTTGCCGAACGCTTGTCAGGTGGAACTGTCGATTTACAACATTGCCGGCCAACTGGTAGAGACTCTTGTGGCCGAGCGGATGGAGGCTGGGTGGCATTCAGTGACTTGGGATGGTGCCGGGTTCGCCAGCGGTATATATCTGTACCGGATCCAGGCTGGTGACTACACCGAGTCGCAGAAGATGATTCTGTTGAAATAGCGGTTTCTCGCATCTCGACCGGCCTCTTGATCCTTGGGTCGGTCGGGAATCCTGCTTATAGCAGGCATCGCAAGTTCGAATTTGTACAAGGGTATGTAGTGCCCTTCCAGTAACAGGCAGGAAAATCAAAAGCCCCCCTAATAGGGGGGCTTTTTCTACAACTCAATTATTGGCGTATGAAATGCTGTTAAAATTAAATTAATAAGATTATGGGCAACTTCAATATCTTTTAACCTCAACAAGAATCCTGACTTTTATGTTTACGCATTTCATGGAAGCCGTTAATATGTTGTGTAATAGCTGGTTAGGGGGATTGTTGATGTGGGGTCATATTTGTTTACTTTCCCTATAAAAGCGGGGAGTTAATGAATTTTTTCACATTTTAGCTTTGATTGGCCTTGACATATGGGGGAAAAATCAATAAATAGAGTATGCGTTAGTGAAAAATGTAACGAAGTCCGACCTGCTCGGCAGACGTTCGCAGGCTGAATGGCTAAGCGGCCTACCGGGTGTGCAGGTTAGATGTCGGATAAAGAAAGAAATTACAATAACTTAAGATACAATTCGAGTTGAGGAGCAAAGATGGCAGACGCATATCCTAAAACCCCAATGCTTGACGAACTTGAGAAGGGGAAGTGGCCGAGTTTTGTCACGGAAATCAAAATGGCTGCGGCGGATAACCCGATGGGTAAAGACCTACTGGGTTTGCTGGAACGGTCATACAGAGAAAAGATAGGCCATTGGAAACATGGTGGTATCGTCGGAGTGATGGGCTATGGCGGTGGTGTAATTGGTCGTTACAATGACCTGCCGGATGAGTACCCGAACATTTCGCACTTTCACACCATGCGCATCAACCAACCAGCTGGCTGGTTCTATACCACCGAAGCGTTGCGGAAAATCTGCGACATCTGGGAAAAGCATGGTTCCGGACTGACCAACATGCACGGTTCCACAGGCGATATCATTTTGCTGGGGACAACCACCGACGAACTGGAGCCGACTTTCGACGAACTGCAGAAGATCAATTTTGATATTGGTGGATCTGGTTCCGATGTGCGTACCCCCAGTTGTTGCTGTGGTCAGGCGCGTTGCGAATGGGCCTGCTACGACACTATGGGCGCCTGCTATGACTTCACTATGGCTTACCAGGATGAGTTACATCGCCCGGCGTTTCCATATAAGTTCAAATTCAAATTTTCCGGCTGTCCGAATGACTGTGTAGCCTCGATTGCCCGTTCTGATATGTCTATCATTGGTATGTGGCGTGACGATATCCAGATGGATAAAGATGCGATCAAGGAATATGCCGATGGCGGGATGGATATCAAGGCTGACGTGGTTGACAACTGTCCGGCCAAGTGTATGGACTGGAACGGTAAAGAACTGACGATTGAGAACAGCTACTGTCGTCATTGTATGCACTGTATCAATGTTATGCCTAAAGCTCTGGCTCCTGGTAAAGACCGGGGTGCTACGATTCTGTTGGGTGCCAAGGCTCCGATCGTTGAAGGTGCTCTGTTGTCTTCAGTGATTATCCCATTCATCAAGATGGAACCGCCATATCAGGAAATCAAGGATCTGACGGAACGCATCTGGGATGTCTGGTGTGAAGAAGGTAAGAACCGTGAGCGTGTGGGTGAATTCATTCAGCGCGTCGGTCTGGGCAACTTCCTCGAAGCTATTGAGGTGGAACCGATACCGGAGATGGTCGCTCATCCTCGTGAGAACCCGTACGTGTTCTACGAAGAATACTTCGAAGAGGATGATGGCTCCGAAGACTAACCCTAAACCTGGAATTGATACTAATTAGAGGTATATAAAATGGCTGATGCAGTACACGAAAGACGGACAGATTACGGGCCGCCACATCATGACCAGTTTCTGCCGCCCATAATCAAAGAAAACTACGGTAAGTGGAAGTACCACGAAGTTCTCAAGCCGGGTGTCATGGTTCATGTTTCCCACAGTGGTGCTAAACTGTTCACCGTAAGGGCGGCCTCCGGTCGTCTGACCAGTATCCAGAAGATTCGCATGTATTGTGACCTGGCGGACAAGTATTGTGACGGTTATCTGAGATTCACCAGTCGCCACAATGTCGAGTTTCTGATGGACAAGCAGGAGAACATTGAGCCACTGATCGCTGACCTCAAGGAAATGGGCCACCCGATTGGTGGTATTGGCAACTCAATTTCCGCTATCGTTCACACTCAGGGCTGGATTCACTGTCACTCGGCGGCCACCGATGCGTCCGGTGTCGTCAAGGCTACAATGGACGAGTTGATTGAGTACTTTGAGAATATGATATTGCCGGGCAAACTGCGTATCGCCCTGGCCTGTTGCCTGAATATGTGCGGTGCGGTGCACTGCTCGGATATCGCTATTCTTGGTATTCACCGGCGCCCACCGAAAATCATGCATGACAAAGTCAAGAAGATGTGCGAAATTCCAAATGTCAGTGCTTCATGTCCGACTGCGGCGGTTCGTCCGGCGACAGTTGACGGTTTTGAGTCGGTTGAGATTATTGAAGAGCAGTGTATGTTCTGTGCCAACTGTTTTACGGTCTGTCCCGCAATGCCTATCGCCGATCCTTTGAACGATGGTATTTCGATCTGGTTAGGCGGCAAGGTGTCCAATGCGCGCCATGAACCTATGTTTTCCAAGCTGGCAATCCCATTCCTGCCGAACAATCCACCACGCTGGCCAGAAGTGACGAGTGCAATTAAGAACATCGTTGAACTTTGGGCGGCTAACGCCAATAAATATGAGAGAATGGGCGAGTGGATCGAGCGTATAGGTTGGCCGAAGTTCTTCAAGATGTCCGGTATTGAGTTCCAGAAGGAACATGTCGACGATTTCAAGCACGCCGGTTTGACCTATAAGCGCTCGACGCATATTACTTTCTAAGGAGGTCTTGATATGGCTAAGACGGTCGAAGAAATTACTGAGATGATGTATAAAATGATCTCAGAGGCCCAGGGCATCAAAAAGCTCAAGCCGATGGATTTGACCAAGGCGATGAAACAACTTCTTGGTGATGAGTTCGACAAGAAAACTTGCAAGTTAGCAATCAAGAATTTGATCGACACCGGGAGATGTGTTTACACCTACTTTGGTGGCAGTTTCATTGAGCTACCGCACAAAGAAGGAGCCGCCAACGATTAGGACTTGGTTTTCATGGTTTTGATCGTATGACGGTTGGTTGTATGGTAACGAAGTGTCCAAGGCTGGTTATTGCCGGGTTGTCTGGAGATGCAGGCAAGACGATAACCAGCCTCAGTTTTCTAACAGCTTTGCGGCGTCGAGGTCTGTCCCTCTCCGTGTTCAAGAAAGGACCGGACTATATTGATGCGGCCTGGCTGGCGTGGGCGGCGCAGACAGAGTGTCGCAACCTTGATACTTATATGGTTACCCCGGACACGGTTGCGGCATCGTTTGCTGAGGCTACGACTGGATCTGACCTGGCTCTTATAGAAGGTAACCGTGGTCTGCTTGATGGTCGAGACGCCTCCGGTACTCACAGTACGGCGAGTCTGGCTCGCCTGCTCAAAGCGCCGGTGGTGCTGGTAGTGAACTGCACCAAGGTTACGCGCACCGTAGCGGCGCTGGTTAAAGGTTGTCAGGTGTTGGAGCCGGAGCTAAAGCTGGCCGGGGTAATTCTTAACCGGGTGGCAGGCAACCGGCATAGACGAGTGATTACCGAGGCGATTGAACAAACGTGCGGTTTGCCAGTGTTAGGTGCTATTCCAAAACTTGATGATGGTTCTACGCTGATTCCGGGACGACATCTCGGACTGGTTACGCCATCGGAATTTGGTGAGGATACTGGGTTGCAGGAGCGGTTGATATCGATTGCTGAAGATTATCTTGATATTGATCGCATGATTGAAATTGCCGGCGACACCGAATCTCTGGCTGTGACTAAACGCCCCAAAATCACTCCGATCAAGAGCAGGGTTCGAATCGGTTATTTTTGCGATTCGGTGTTTACGTTTTACTATCCGGAGAATCTCGCCGCCCTTCAGAGCAGGGGGGCCGAACTTGTGCCGGTATCTTCGCTTGAAGACGAATCACTGCCCGAAATCGACAGTTTGTATATTGGCGGAGGTTTTCCTGAAACTCAGGCCGAGAAATTGTCACATAATCTGTCGATGTTACAGTCGGTTCGGAAGGCGGCCAAGTCTGGTCTACCGATCTATGCCGAGTGTGGTGGGTTGATCTTCTTGTGTCGTTCTCTTACCTGCAATAACCAGCGCTATGACCTGGCGGGGATTTTCAACTTTGATCTTCAGATGCACTCGAAACCGGTTGGTCACGGCTACACTGAGATCGTGGTCGATCGCGCTAATCCATATTTTGAAATTGGTACAGTTATTCGGGGACATGAATTTCATTATACCGGACCATCTATCGAACCGGTCAACACTGACGGTTGTATGCAGGTCCGAACCGGAGTAGGGCTGGGGAACAAACGTGACGGTCTGATTTACAAGAACTGTCTGGCTTGCTATACACATTTGCACGTCGATGGTCTCCCTGAATGGGCGGACGCGTTTGTTTTCCAGGCGAATGACTTTCAGATGCGAACCAGCCAGCCCGAGGCTGATTGTCAAAGCCAACTGGAGAAAACAAATATAATGGAGGTTTTCAGACGGTCCGGAGTCGAAACTGGCGTGCTGGCGTCGGACTGCTGATGGCAACAAAGGAAACTGTTGGGAAAAAGCAAAAAACAATCGAACCTTCCGAATGAGTGTTAATTCCGGGTTGCTTAAACAAACCCGGCACGCAACTGATCTCCGGCAGTGTTCATCAATGTGAAGGCGATGTCATGGTAAAAGTAGTTAAGAAAAAGAAAAAAGGGCTCAAGAGTCTCAGGAGTAGCGGTGGCTCGTCAGTTGAAACATCATCGCTTCGACCAAAACATGTTCCGAAAAAGCCGCCGTGCGGTGACAATTGTCCCAATGGCAATCACATCAGGCTGGCACTTATGACTATTGCCCTGGCCGAGAAACACGAAAAACCTCTCGACCAGGCAATGGAAGAAGCATTCTACACTTTTCTGGAGACCACGCCGTTTCCATCAACCTGTGGCCGAGTCTGTCCGCATCCATGCGAAACCGGTTGTAACCGGAACGAAAAAGACGGCGCTGTAGGAATCAACAAAATCGAACGGTTTCTCGGTGACTATGGTCTGGAGCATAAACTGGTGCCGAAGAAACTAACTGATGAAGTACGTGCGGAAAAAGTCGCTGTAGTTGGTTCTGGTCCTGCAGGTATTACTTGCGCTTATCATCTGGCGCGTCGTGGATACCAGGTTACAGTTTTTGAGGCGTTTGAAAAACCGGGCGGTATGCTCCGTTACGGTATTCCTGATTACCGTCTCCCACCCGATATTCTCGATGCCGAGATTCAGCGGGTTTGTGATATGGGCGTTGAATTGAAACTCAACACCGCAGTAGGTAAAGATGTTTCTATGGATGACCTTCGCAAGGAATACAAAGTGATCTTTGTCAGCCTGGGAGCGCACCAGGGACGCCTGCTTCGGGTCGAAGGCGAAAACGCACCGAATGTATTTACCGGTACTGGTTTCCTGCACAAGGTCAACGCTGGCGAAACTGTCGAAGTTGGTGATCAAGTGGTGGTGGTCGGCGGTGGTGATACCGCCATTGATGCCGCTCGCATCGCGCGCCGGTTGGGCGCCAACGCGACTATTCTGTACCGTCGTACTCGGACCGAGATGCCGGCGATTGACGAAGAGATCGTTGGAGCTGAAGAAGAAGGGGTCCGGATCGATTTGCTTGCCGCGCCGATTGAAATCTACACCGATGACAGCGGCAAGGCAACCGGCATGAAATGCCAGCGGATGGAACTGGGTGAACCGGATGATTCCGGACGCCGTCGCCCGGTGCCGATTGAAGGCGATACCTACGACCTCAAGTTTACAACTCTGATCGCAGCTATTAGTCAGGAGCCGGATTTCACCGGGTTTGAATCCCTGATTGAGGGTAGGGACTGGATCAAGGTCGATGACAAGTACAAAACCAAAGACGATGCTGTCTATGCTGGTGGGGATAATATCAATCTTGCGCTGGCTATTGATGCTATCTCCCACGGTCGGGTTGCGGCTTTTGCTATCCATGAGATGATCACTGGTGAGGCGATGCCGGATGATAAATCCGGTATGCCTAAAATAACCGCGGACAAAATAATGTTGCAATGGTACGAAGGTATGGAACGGGTCAAGGCTACCGAGATGGTGCCCGATGAGCGGCTCAAGAGTATGACTGCTGAGATCGTTGCTACCCTGGCGAGGGATGTGGCGATACAGGAAGCCAAACGTTGCATGAGTTGCGGTATGTGTTTTGACTGTACTAATTGCTGGAGTTACTGTCAGGATAATGCTGTAATAAAGCCTTTGATCAAAGGCGAACCGTATAAGTTCAAACTGGAATACTGTAACGGATGTAAGAAATGTGCTGAGAACTGTCCGTGTGGCTATATTGAAATGCACTAGTGAGCAATGATAGAGATAACAATAAAGCACGATAAACAATATTAGACAATGAGGAGTAATTATGCCGACATTTGAACACGGTGAAGTCAAGATCGAAGTTGATGAAGACGGTTTCATGGATGATCCTTCAGAGTGGAATGATGCGATAGCTATAGCTCTTGCTACCACTGAAGGTGTTGATGATCTGACCGAAGAGCACTGGCACCTCGTGAGATATCTTCGGGAATATTACCTGAAGTTTGGGATTGCCCCGATGATCCGGAAGCTCTGCAAAGAAACCGGTTTCCCGCTCAAGAAAATTTATGAGCTGTTTCCATCTGGTCCGGCCAAGGGTGCCTGCAAAGTCGCGGGTTTGTCCAAGCCGACCGGTTGCGTATGATATCTTGTAGCTGTAAGCATACCGGAGAGACTTTGGTCTCTCCGGTTTTTTTTGTTTTTTGGGGTTCAGTTGGGGGTATTGTATTTCTCAATCAGTGTCTTAAAGCGCGGATCATCACGGAGGGGGGCGAATTCCGGCGAGAGTCGCAACATATGCACTGACAGGTCAGACGGAATCTCCGAAAGCTGTTCGAGAATGGCGAGGGCCGAATCTAGCTCACCTACCTGGGCATATACGATTACCAGGCAGATCAAGTGGTCCGGACCGCTCATGGCATCAGCGGCCACCGGCTCAAGTTCTATGGCTCGTTTGGCTGATTTGATAGCCGACGCCTTCATACCCAGACCCGCATATACTTTGGCCAGAGAGTTGTGATAATTGGCGATATTAGGAGTTGAGTTGATCAGCCGTTCCAGCATAACCCGGGCGGAATCAAAGCAGGGACGGGCCAGCTCAGGACGGTTAGAGATGTGAAAGACGGTGCCCTTTATGAAATAGTATTGGGCGCTGTCCTGATCCGGGTAGAGGTAAACATCACCCGGCTTACTTTCGGCCAGTAGTGAGAGGGCGTGGTCATACTGCTCAAAGCACATGTTATAGTAAATCTCGGTAAACGTTAGTTGCGGTGAGCGATCGTTTACTGTGAGTGCCGTTTCAATCACTGCGTGTGTTTGTTTATAGTCTCCGGTATGATTGAATACCGCAAAGCCTTTCATCAGATAGGCCCATAGGTTGTCTGGTTGCATTTCAATGGTTTCATCGAAATGCGCCACAGCCTCGCCGAATCGCCGGGACTTCACGAGTGTCATGCCAAGTTCGAATTGATACCAGGGGTTCCATGGATCAAGCTTTATGGCTCGGCGCATAGCCTCGACTGCCAAATCAAAATCGCCCTGTCTGCGCTTGACCCAGGCGATACTGGCGACTGCCAGGGCGTTGTTTGGTTGCTGGCGAAGTACTTGTTCGAAAGCCGCCAGGGCACTGTCGTAATCCTTACGGCCGTGATAGTAGTACCAGCCGACGGCCAGGTGTGTCTCAGGTAAATCAGGTGCAAGTTCGACTGCGAACCGCAAGTATTCCAGGGCGGTGTCGAGTCGGGAGATATCTGGATCAGCCTTGTTCCAGTATATGTCGGTGTGAAGCGAACTCAATTCGGCATACGCCAGGGCGAAGTCAGGTTGCAACTCGATAGCCCGAAGAAACATCCGCTCCCCCAGAACATAGTCCGCACTGAAATATCGCTCTGGACCATAGTATTTTTTTCCGCGCAGATAAAAATCATACGCCTGGGGATCGATCGTCCGTTCGCGTGAAAGAGCTTCCTGCTCCGATTGAAGTAGCGTGATATCCATCGCCGCCGCCACCTCGCTGGCAATTCCGGATTGTACCTCGAAGATATCGGTGAGCACGGTATCATAGCGATCGGCCCAAAGGTGTACGTCGCCGTCGACCTGAATAAGTTGCGGATTGATCCGCACTCGATTCTCATCACCGGTCTTGTCCCACCGGATAGTGCCTTCAACCACATAGTCAACACCGAGTTCCTTGCCAATCTCGCGCACGCTCTTGTTGGTGTCTTTATACCGCATTGCGCTGGTTCGGGAGATCACGCCCAGTCCGGACAGTTTGGCGAGGTTGGTGGTTATCTCATCGGTGATGCCATCAGCGAAATATTCATCTTCAGGGTCACCCAAATTTTCAAACGGAAGCACGGCCAGCATCTTGCACTCGGAGGGTGCATCCTGAAGTAGCGGCATAACATATTCCGAGACGACATAGAAAGTTATGCCGATAATACACCCGAACCAGAACTTGTTCAGCAGACTTTTCCAGCTTTTCCGCTTGGGTTTGGCCTCCGGCTCGGTGGAAGTGACCGCTAGTCGCTTGAGGTCAGCAACCACGCCGGCGGCGGACTGATAGCGCAACGCCGGATCTTTTTCCAGCAGTTTACTGACTACCAGTTGGAAGTTGTCCGGAACATCGGCTTTGTAGCGGGCGAGCGGTTCGGGCGTATCCTGCAAGACGGCTTTGAGCGTGGCGGTCTGATCGTCACGTTTGAACGGCGGGTGACCGGTGATCATTTCGTGCATCACACAGCCAAACGAAAACAGATCGGAACGGGCATCGGTCTCTTTGCCTTCGATTTGCTCCGGGGACATGTATCCAATCGTTCCGATCGTCGAACCGGTCCTGGTAAGGTGCTCGGCACCTACCACCGAAGCCAGTCCGAAATCAAGCAGTTTAGGTCGGCCATCGGCGTCGATGACAATGCTCGACGGCTTGACATCACGATGTATAATCCCGGCTTCGTGGGCTTTCTGCAATCCTTCGCAGATCTGCCCGGCCAGCTCGATGACCTTGTCGAGATCAAATTTTTCGTCCTTGATGGCATCGCCGAGCGATTTGCCTTCGACATGTTGCATGGCAAAGAACGGCTGTCCCTGATGTTCGCCCACTTCATATATCGTGACGATATTGGGATGATCCAATTTGGCGGCGGCTTGGGCTTCACGAGTGAACCGTGTGCGACAGTCTTTATCCTGGCAGAGATGTGGGGGAAGGAATTTGAGGGCGACTTGGCGCTGGAGTTTGGTATCCCCAGCCAGATACACTTCACCCATCCCACCGGCGCCAATTTTCTCGATGATCTGGTAATGTGCCACCATCGTGCCCTTGGTCAACACGAGATGAGTCTGGGTCTTGTCGTCATCGGAGTTAGTCAATTGACCGGCCCTTCGCACAGGTTATGTGTGCCGCGTTTGATCTCTGAGACAACATACAGTATTGAAGACCGGGCTGGCAAACTGAAAAAGAGCAGGAAAGTTGGGTCGTTTCAACAAGTCTGGAAGGGGGCGGGTAAACGATTACCAATAAAGCCCATATCTTTGAAAGTCGATGATTTGGAAGCAGAAAACAGTAAGAGACCTTTTTGCTCCCGTATTTAATCAATTAAAGGAGAGCCGGAGCGATTCCTGAGGGCTTGTGATGAGCCGTATTACGTTGGGGGGTAACGTGTAAGGTCACAATTTAGGGTGTCTGGTGATTATTCTGCCATTTTCAGAAAACCAAAAACAACTCTTGAGAATATAGCCTCTCTTTATTATTATATATGGTCTGACTTTGTGAAATTCTTAACGAGCGATCATCCTCAGAATCATATTGAAGAGGATCGTTCGGAAGGACGGGCTGAGATGAAATTGGTCAAGTTGTTGGAACAGCGGCGCGAGGCTATTCTCAATGAGTGGTTTGACTCTGTTGCTGAGAGCTATCCGCTGGACACTTCCACCTATCTGAAAAATCAAGCGGATCAGTTCCAAAACCCGGTAGGTCATACTTTCAAGGAACGCCTTCCGGTTCTCCTGGCTGAATTGTACAGTAACGGTGACCAGTCGTTATTGGCTGAGGCTATTGATGATCTGGTGAAAATACGCACTGTTCAGGCCAGCGCTCCCTCGCAGGCTGTGGCCTTTGTGTTTTTGTTAAAGAACATTGTGCGCCGTCAGTTGAAATCTGAGTTGACTGATTCCAGGTTACAGAAAGAGTTAGTGGAGTTTGAGGCGAAAGTCGATGGCTTGTCACTGATGGTTTTCGATCAATATATGAAATGCCAGAACAAGATATTCGAGATCCGAGCCAAGGAAGTACAGATGCGATCGGCCAAGTTACTGGAACAGGTGAATAAACGTTACGTTGGTCCGGTGTCGGATGGACCAGATATCGGAGGCGAAGCTAAGGATGATTCAAATATATAGAGGAGACAGCTTATGGGCGTGATGTTCTCTCTTCTCGCAGTGGTGGTGCTTATCCTGATCGCTGTAGCGGGAACGGAACTTGCCGGTTGGCGTGACTTATTCGGTATTGTGATTCCCTACGCGGCGGTTGTTGCGTTTGTAATTGGTGTCATCTACCGGGTTCTAAAGTGGGCGCGTTCGGCGGTACCGTTTCGGATACCAACTACCTGCGGACAACAGAAAACGCTTCCCTGGATCAAATCCAGTAAACTCGATAACCCACACAATTTATTCTGGGTGTTGTGTCGGATGTTCCTGGAAGTATTTTTCTTTCGGTCCCTGTTCCGTAACACACGGTCGGTGGTAGTCGAAGGTCCAAGAATTCTGTATTCTCCGACCAAGTGGTTGTGGGCGGCAGGGATGGCATTTCACTGGTCGTTACTGATCGTACTGATTCGGCACTGTAAGTATTTCATTGAGCCGGTGCCCTCGTGGCTGGTGACCATGCAGAATCTGGATGGTTTCTTCCAGATCGGTTTGCCGATAATTTTGACTACTGACGTGGTTATTGTCGCATCGTTGACGTTCTTGTTTTTGCGTCGTGTGGTTGATCAGAAACTGCGTTATCTTTCACTTCCGGCGGACTATTTCCCACTCTTTCTGTTGTTGGGGATCACGGTCTCGGGTGTGTTTATGCGCTATTTCACCAAGACTGACCTGGTGAGTATCAAAGAGTTGGCTATCGGTCTGGTGAGTTTCAGTCCGGTGGTATCGAGTGAAGTTGGGCTGGTATTCTTTGTACACATCTTTTTGGTGAGTGTACTGCTGGCCTATATCCCGCTTAGCAAGCTGATGCATTTCGCCGGTGTTTTCATGAGCCCGACGCGCAACCTGGCCAACAACAACCGGGTGCGAAGGCATATCAATCCCTGGAACCCCAAGGTCAAGGTACATACTTACGAAGAGTATGAAGATGAATACCGTGATCTGATGAAAGCGGCCGGTCTTCCGGTAGATAAGGAAGAGTAGCCTATGTCAAAAAATATCAAGACACCTGAAGAGATGGCCCGCATTAAGTTTGAGCCATCGGCCAATGGTTGGATGGATCCCGCGACTGAATTTCGCCCTGGAACGTGGAACTTCACTGCGGTTCCGGAAACGCTTGAGTATCTGGACCTACCCAATCCGCGCAAATGGAGACCGACCGATGATGACTGGCAGTTGCCGGAGAACTGGCAGGAAATCATTCACGAAGGCCTGCGCGAGCGGCTCAAAAAATATCGCACCCTTCAGATTTTCATGGATATCTGTGTGCGGTGTGGTGCCTGTGCCGACAAATGTCACTATTTCATCGGTGGTGGCGATCCGAAAAATATGCCGGTCATGCGTGCCGAACTACTCCGGTCGGTTTACCGCAATGACTTTACGACGGCTGGAAAGATCTTAGGTAAAATCGGTGGTGGACGCAAACTGACCAAACAGGTCATCAAGGAGTGGTTCTACTACTTTATGCAGTGCACCGAGTGTCGGCGCTGTTCGGTTTTCTGTCCGTACGGGATCGACACGGCCGAAATCACTATGATGGGTCGCGAACTACTGAACCTGCTCGGTTTGAGTATCGAGTGGATCAACACGCCGCTGTCGAATTGCTACCGGACTGGGAACCATCTTGGTATTCAACCGCATGGTTTTGCCGACAGTATCGAGTTTGCTGTTGATGAACTCGAGGAGATAACCGGCATCAAAGTAGACGCGCCGATAAACCGCAAGGGGGCTGAGATTCTCTTTGTGGCACCATCGGCCGACTACTTTGCATCGCCGCACTATTACACGCTGTTGGGTTACCTGTTGTTGTTCCACGAGATCGGGCTTGATTACACCTGGAGTACATATGCATCCGAGGGCGGCAACTTTGGTTTATTCCATTCGTCGGATATGATGAAACGGCTAAACGCCAAGATTTATATGGAAGCGAAACGGCTCGGTGTGAAACATATCATCGGCGGTGAGTGCGGTCACATGTGGCGGGTGGTGCATCAGTATATGGACACGATGAATGGTCCTGCTGATTTCCTTGAAGTTCCGGTTTCGCCGATCACCGGCACCCGGTTCGATAACGCCACATCGACCAAGATGGTTCATATCAGCGAGTTCACGTCCGACTTGATCTATCACAATAAACTGAAACTGGATCCATCCCGCAACGACCACTGGCACACTACCTACCACGATTCGTGTAACCCGGCACGTGCTATGGGTCTGCTGGATGAACCTCGGTATATCATCAATAAAGTGTGCAACAATTTTGTCGAGATGCCGGAAAACACGATTCGCGAGCAGACTTTCTGCTGTGGTTCGGGCGCTGGTCTGGGCACTGACGAGAATATGGAGACACGCCTTCGGGGTGGTTTGCCGCGGGCCAATGCGGTCAAGTTTGTTCACGAGAACAATGATGCCAATATCCTCTTGTGCATGTGCGCAATCGACAAGGCAACTCTGCCGCCACTGCTTGAGTACTGGGTACCGGGCGTGGAAGTTGGAGGGGTTCACGAGATGGTCGGGAACGCGTTGATTCTGGAAGGTGAAGGGAAACGCAAGACTGATCTGCGAGGCACTCCATACCCTGGAATAGAAGATGACGGAGAGGAGGGTGACAGCAATGTATAACGGTGGTAAAGTGCTTATCGGTATACTTGTTTTCCTGGTTTTGATATCCTCACCGCTCTGGTACAATATGGCGATGGACGGTTCTGACTATCAAATCGAACTGGAGAAAGCGGTGCGCGGTGATGACTGTGTACGTGACAGCGCTTGGATGAAGGCCAACCACATGGATCTTCTCAACGAGTGGCGGGATCAGGTGGTACGCAATGATGAACGGTTTGAGATCGGGTCCGATGGTGTGCAGTACGAACGGAGCCTGTCGTTTACCTGTTTAAGTTGTCACGAGAACAAAGACAAGTTTTGTGATCGGTGTCACGACTATTTAGGTGTCGAGCCGTATTGCTGGGAATGTCATATAGTGCCGAAGGAGGTTCAGCCATGAGTGTTGAAAGACGTAAATTCCTCAAGATGGCCGGACTGACGGCGCTCGGACTGGCCGGAGGTGCTCCGGCGAAAGTTCTTGGTCAGGACAATGCGTTCGCAGATACCGCCGCCGAGGCTGTTGTCAAGCCGATTGAAAGATCCGGGGCACTGACAGCCAAACGGTGGGCGATGGTCATTGACGTTCGCAAGTGTCAGGAGGCCGGTGAGTGTACCAAGTGTTTCGATGCCTGTCATCTGACGCATAACGTGCCTGATTTCGATAACCCGAAGGACGAAGTGAAGTGGATTTGGAAAGAGTCGTTTGAGCATGCACTGGGCGATCAGGATCACGAGTATCTCAACGATGCTGTCAAGCATGCCCATATGCCGGTGTTGTGTAACCATTGTGATGATCCGGCTTGTGTTAAAGTCTGTCCGACTGGCGCTACGTTCAAACGGGAAGAAGACGGCCTGGTCATGATAGACTGGCATCGCTGTATCGGCTGTCGTTACTGTATGGCGGCCTGTCCTTACGGTTCGCGTAGTTTCAACTGGCGCGACCCGCGACCGTTCATCGAGGATATCCAGCCCGATTTCCCCACTCGCAGTCGTGGCGTAGTGGAAAAGTGTACTTTTTGCGATGAGCGTCTGGCACGTGGCCAACTTCCGGCCTGTGTCGAGGCGTGCGAAGCAGGGGCGTTGGTTTTCGGTGATCTGGAAGATCCTGAATCCGAAGTACGCAAGCTCCTGGCTGAACGCTTCTCAATGCGTCGTAAGCCAGGATCAGGTACCCAACCCGAAGTCTATTACTTGCTGTGAGGTAGAAAATGATAGAGCATGCTCTAAAAGGTGATAAACGTTACTGGTCATGGGTGGCTACCCTATTGGCCGTGATGGGGATCGGCTTCTTCTTCTATCTCCGTCAATACAACGAGGGTCTGACTGTCACCGGTCTTAGTCGTGATGTGAGCTGGGGATTCTATATCGCCCAGTTTACGTTCATGGTCGGGGTGGCGGCTTCGGCGGTCATGGTCGTGTTGCCATATTACCTGCATAATTTCAAGGAGTTTGGCAAGATCACGATCTTAGGTGAGTTCGTGGCGATTGGTTCGGTGGTGGTCTGTATGACGTTTATTTTCGTCGACATGGGCCAGCCGTTTCGGATCATCAACGTCTTCCTGTATCCGAGCCCGCAGTCGATGATGTTCTGGGATGCGGTCGCATTAAGCGGCTATCTGGTGTTGAACTTCGTGATCAGTCACATTACGCTTGGGGCTGAACGCAAAGGGATCGCGCCGCCGAAATGGATCAAGCCGGTGATTATTTTGTCGATTCCATGGGCGGTATCGATTCACACCGTGACGGCGTTTCTGTATGCCGGTCTGGCGGCTCGTCCGTTCTGGATGACTGCTATTTTGGCACCGCGGTTTCTGGCTTCGGCGTTTTCTGCCGGCCCAGCGCTTTTGATTCTGGTTTGTTTGCTTCTGCGAAAACTTACCAAATTTAATGTCGGTAAGGAGCCGATTCAGAAAGTGGCCATAATTGTGACTTACGCCCTGGCGATCAATATCTTCTTTGTGTTGATGGAGGTATTCACCGCGGTCTACGCCAATATGCCTGAGCACCTGTCGCATTTTCAGTATCTGTTTGTTGGCCTGCATGGTCACGGCAACCTGGTACCGTGGATGTGGACTTCAACTGTCTTTGGTTTGGTGGCGCTCGGCTTGTTAATCGTACCGAAAACCCGTCGCAACGAAACGACGCTGGTTATGGCCTGTATCCTGCTGTTTATCTCTCTTTGGATAGACAAGGGTTTGTGTCTGATCATTGCCGGTTTCGTACCGAATCCTTTGCACTATGTGGTCGAATATGTACCGACCCTTCCGGAGTTGGCGATATCAGCCGCCGTCTATGCGATGGGACTGTTGGTCGTCACTGGCTTGTACAAAGTGGCGCTGTCGGTTCGGAAACAACTGTAGTGATATGAAAAGAATGTGTTCGTCCCGTTTAATAGCCGAATGCGGACTATGAGAATATGGAACCAGGGATCGGGGCCGCAGACAATGTGGCCCCGTCGTTATGAGTGAGACCTATGGACATATCTGATTTTGTGATTGTTGGCGGTGTGGCTTGCGGCCCTAAAACAGCCGCGACCCTGGCACGTCGATTGCCCAATGCGAGTATTATTTTATTCCAGAAGGAATCGAGACTCTCGTATGGCAATTGTGGTCTGCCGTACTATGCCTCGGGTGATATCGGTAGTTTTGAAGAACTCACATTTACTTCGTACGGCGTGCCCCGCGACAAGGATTACTTCGATAAGACCAAGGGTTTCCGAGCGATGACCGGACACGAAGTGATTGCTATCAATCGCGAGTTGCGCACCGTAACAGTGAAAGATCTTGAGAGTGGCGAGTCTTTCGAACATGGCTACGGCAAGTTGGTTCTCGCCACCGGTGCTGGGACCAACCGACCGCCGTTTGAAGTTCCTGACACCACCACTACTTCCCGTGTGCGACCGTTCACTCGACCGGATGATGCGATTGCATTTCGAAAAATGGCTGAGAAAGGCCAGATCGGAACCGCGTTGGTTGTCGGTGGCGGGTTTATTGGATGTGAAGTAGCCGAGGCGGCAGGCGGATTGTGGGGAATTGAAGTTACCCTGATCGAAAAAGAAAATCAGATACTTCCGTATGTTCTTGATCCCGAGATGGTTGCTATTGCCGAGCGCGAACTGGCCAGACAGAATGTTGACGTTCAAACCGGCGCGACTATTGAAAAGATTGAACTTAATGACTCCGGTAATCCGGTGGTGTCGATTGCCGGTGGTGACAAAATTACCACCGACTACGTTTTTCTCTGTTTAGGGGTGTATCCAGAGACAACACTCGCCGCCGCCTGTGGTCTTCGGCTTGGTCCAACTGGTGGCATTGCGGTTAATTCTCGGCTACAGACTTCGGATGAAAACATCTATGCCGGTGGCGACTGTATTGAGTCGCAACATCAACTGACAAAACGTCCGGTTTTTTTGCCGATGGGTTCGCTGGCTAATCGCCATGGACGAGTGATTGCTGAAAATCTGGCCGGAAACGAAACTGAATTCCCCGGTGTGCTGGGGACATTCCTGGTCAAGATATTCGACATCAATGTCGGCGCGACCGGTCTGTCGGAACAGGCGGTACGTAAGGCCGGACTTGAGCCTAATGTTATCTGGGGGACTTTCCCCGACAAACCGGATTACTATCCCGAATACCAGACTTTTGTGCTCAAGATGGTCTACGATGCCAGCAACAACCGACTGCTCGGACTGCAGGCGGCTGGTGCTGGTGATATCTTTCGGCGGATTGATGTATTCGCGTCGTTCCTGGGCCGTAAAGCGCGAGTCAATGACCTGTTTGAGTTTGAACACGGCTATGCGCCGCCGTTTTCTGAGGCACTCGATCCGCTTCATCACCTGGCGGCTATGGCCCAGGCGCAACAGCGGGGTATTAAGTTTTTGAACCTTGCTACCGATTTGTCAGAAACTGACGCACAAATTATCGACGTTCGGGAACCGGATGAGTTCAAGGGCGAACCTTTTGAAGGTCTGTCGGAGGTTATTAATATTCCGCTCAACGATCTTCGGGAACGAAGTGCCGATCTGGATATCTCGAAAAAAACTGTTGTTATTTGTAAGCGGGGGCCGAGATCCTACCAGGCGGCGATGATTTTGAAAGCGGTCGGGTTTGAGGACGTTTCTATTCTGTCTGGGGGGTTGCAATCTCGACTCTGAATGTGCATATTCCGGCCCGCTGTAGGGTGAATATGAAGGAATATGGTCTATGAATTCTTCGAGTAAAAGATTGGTTGTCTGTGGTGTTACGCACCAGACTGCAAATCTCGAAGAGCGCGAACCGCTGGGGATCAACCGTGATGATCTGGCCCGCGCTAACAGCCTGTTTGCTTCGCTCTCGACTGTCCAGGAAGGTCTTATTGTTTCTACCTGCAACCGAGTGGAATTTTACTTTATCACTGGCCGCGATCAGGAACCGCTCGACTCGGTGACTGCTTTCTACCAGGCTTTCAATGAACTTGATCTGACGCCTTTCCGCGACCTGTTCAAAACAAAAACTGCCACCCATGCCGCGCAACATCTGTTTAGGGTTGTCTCCGGGATTGACTCGATGGTGCTTGGAGAGACCGAGATATTCGGGCAACTCAAGGAGGCGTATGGTTCGGCCTGTGCGGTTAAATCGGCAGGTAAGGTGATCCATAGATTGTTCCACCAGGCTTTCAGGGCGGGCAAACAGGTTCGCACCGATACCGAGATGGGTAAAGGAGCCTGCTCGGTCAGCACGGCGGCGGTCGAATTGCTACGGGAAAAATTCAGCACTGATGAACGGCCCAGCCTGCTTTTTATCGGTGTGAACAAGATGATCCGCTTAGCGGCTACTCGCTGTCGGCGGATTCATCACTCAACCTATCGTTTTGCCAACCGAACTGTCGAGAAAGCAGAAACTTTCGCGACCAAATTCGAGGGCGAAGCATACAGTCTTGACCATCTGAACGAATTATTGGTCTTGACTGATGTGGTGATCACCTGCACTTCGTCGCCCGAACCGATAATCAATGCTGAGATGATCGATACGGCGGTGTTACAACGCGATGGTCGTCGGTTGACAATCATGGACTTGGCCATTCCACGCGATGTTGATTATCCCAAGGGGGTATCACCTGAAATTGAAGTGCTCGACCTGGAAGATATCAAGGCGTTTGTTGAACGTCAGCAGAAGAAACGCCAGAAGGCGATTCCTCAGGCCGAAAAGATTATCGAACAGAGATTGAAAGAGTTTAATTACTGGTGGCGGCACGTTAAGGAAGAATCACTTTACAATGGAAACGGTGAGCGAATCGCCGCGATAGTCACCGATGAATTGGACAGCGTGCTCGCCAAGTGTCCACCCGAACTTAGAAATGAATTGAGCCTGGCGGCTCGCCGCATTGCCGAACGGGCGGCGCGAGTCGGTAGCGGAAATACAAGCGGTTAACTCTGGAGAGGATTAATATGTCATACGATTATATGCCAGTTAGTATTACTTTGACCGATCGTCCGGTGTTGGTGATTGGTGGCGGCGCAGTGGCGTTGCGAAAGATCGAAGCTATCATGGAATATGGTGCCAGGGTTACGGTAGTGGCGCCTGAAGTTCAAGACAAAATAACATATTTTGGAGAATCAAACAAAATTACGCTTCACCAGCGAAACTACCAGTCACCCGAAGCGGGTGAATATCATATGATTATCTGCGCCAGTGATGATATGGATGTTAACCGGCAGGCAAGTGATGATGCCCGCGCCGCGGGAAGGCTGGTTAATGCGGTTGATGCTCCCGCGTTGTGCGATGTGATTTTCCCTGCTGTGATTCGGCGTGATTGTCTGACGGCGGCGATCTCGACCGACGGCAAGGTGCCGTTTATGGCCGGGCATATCCGCAAGATTCTTGAAGATATTTTCCCCTCGCATTGGAATAAACTGATGAAGCAGGCGGCCAAATTCCGCAAGATGGTCCAGGAGCGTTGGCCCGACAACAAGCACCAGAAGACTGTTTGCTTTGCGCAGTTTCTTGAGGCTGACTGGCAAAATTTACTGAAAGAAAAAGACAAGAGTATAGTTGAAGCCGAACTCGAGAAAATGCTCCAGCCGCGCGAAGAGAATACAACTGATAGCCCGCCAACGAATGAATACGAGTAAACTGTAGTTCTCTATGGCTGAAGTAAGTGACAAAATCGGAATGATCTATCTGGTCGGCGCTGGTCCGGGCGACCCGGAGCTGATTACAATTCGTGGTGCGCGTTTACTTGGTGGATGTGACGCTGTTGTTTATGACAATCTCATACCGAATGAACTAATTGTCATGTTACCCGCTAATGTCGAGCGTCACTATGTTGGCAAGAAAGCCTCACTCCACTCGTTGCCCCAGGATCAGATCAATCAAATGTTGGTCGATCTGGCCCGTGCCGGGAAAAACGTGGTTCGTCTCAAAGGCGGTGACCCGTTCGTGTTTGGACGTGGTGGTGAAGAAGCTATTTTTCTAAATGACAACGGCATCCCGTTTGAAATCGTACCCGGTGTTACTTCCGGTATTGCCGGACCAGCCTACGCCGGAATTCCATGCACAGATCGAGACCATGCTTCAAGCGTGACTTTTCTAACCGGTCACAAAGCGGCTGACAAAGATAAAACCGATGTTGATTGGGAATGGGTGGCGCAAGCGAAACACACCACGCTGGTCATCTATATGGGTGTGAACGAACTGGAACAGAATGTCGAGAAACTGATAGCGAACGGCCTGGCTTCCGATACTCCCGCCGCGGTAATTGAGCGGGGGACATTATCATCGCAACGGGTGCTTGTCACAAAACTTTACCAGCTTGCGACACGATGTAAAACCGCCCAAATCAGACCACCGGCCTTATTTGTGATTGGCGAGGTTGCTCGTATGCACGAGAAACTAACCTGGTTTCAGAAAAAACCACTTTCCGGTTTACGCGTGATGGTCTGCCGTCCAGCCGATCAGGCCGGTTGGGTTTATCAATCATTGCGCGACTTCGGCGCTGAAGTTATCGTGCTTCCAACGATTGCAACAACAGAACATCACGACTCGGCGGTTTGGGATAAACTTCGCAACCTGAAAGCCACCAACCGATGGCTCGTGTTCTCCAGTGAAAACGGTGTGCGGTATTTTATGCGGCAGTGGCGGGAGCAGATCGGTGATGTGCGCAAGATGGCTGACTATCGTGTTGCGGCGGTCGGATTTGGAACGGCAAGGGCGCTGGGAGTGCACGCGATCGAACCGGATTTCATTCCGAGCAAGGCGACTACCGTTGAGTTTGCCAAACAGATGGCCGACCAACTCGATTTCAAGGATGCTACTGTCGTCCGAGTGCGGGGCAATCTAGGCGATGACCTGGTGGAGAAAACTATCGCCGACACTGGTGCGGAGGTTATCCCGCTCAGGACCTACGACACGTTCTTTGCCGACTGGTCCGACGAAGCCAAAGAAAAACTGTTGGCCTACCCGCCCGACGTGATCCTGTTCACTTCCGGTTCGACCGCCGAAGGTTTTGCGGCCCATTTGTCCGGCGAAAGTCTCAAGCAGGTCACTGAGCATGCGTTTGTTGTGTCGATCGGGCCATCGACCTCAAAGACAATCAAGTTCCATGGGATGTCGGTCGATCTGGAGGCCCAAACCCATTCGATACCGGCCATGATCGACGAGCTGGTGGCCTGCCACCAAAAAAATCCTATCGGGAGGAAGAAATGAGCTTTCCTGAGAATCGTTTCCGGCGTTTAAGAAAGACCAACGGTTTGCGAACCCTCGTAACCGAAACACGTTTACATCCGACCGATTTTGTCTATCCGATTTTTGTCAGCGAGATAGTGTCCGAGCCGGAAGAGATCAAGTCGATGCCGGGTATTTTCAATTACCCGCTCGGCAAGGTGGCGGCCGAAGCTAAACGGGCATACGAGTTAGGTATTCCGGCTGTACTTTTGTTCGGGACGCCATCGAAAAAAGATGCCACCGGGTCAGAGTCGCTCAAGCCGGACGGGATCATCCAAAAAGCAGTAGCCGAGATCAAGAATGCGGTTCCGGAGCTGGTGGTAATTACCGATGTCTGCTTGTGCGAGTACACCGATCACGGACATTGCGGGATTATAAGAGATGCCGATGTTGACAACGATGCTACTATCGACCTGCTGGCACGCCAGGCGCTCAGTTATGCCGAGGCGGGTACCGACATGGTGGCACCATCGGATATGATGGATGGTCGGGTGGAAGCAATTCGCCAGGCGCTCGACTACGGCGGTTTTGAGTCATTGCCTATTATGTCATACGCCGCCAAGTTCTGTTCGGCGTTTTATGGGCCGTTTCGGGAGGCGGTTAATTCGGCGCCGAAGTTCGGCGACCGGAAGACCTACCAGATGGATCCGCCCAATGCCCGTGAGGCGCTTCGTGAGATCGAAGAAGATATGGACGAGGGGGCGGATATCCTGATGGTCAAACCGGCGCTGGCGTATCTGGACATTATCAACCGGGCGCGGATTCAGTTCGACGAGCCGTTAGCGGCTTACAATGTCTCCGGTGAGTACGCGATGGTCAAACAGATGGTTTCGTCCGGATTGGCGGATGAAAAACGGCTGACGCTGGAAGTGCTGACATCGATCAAGCGCGCTGGCGCGGATATAATTATCACGTACCACGCGTTAGACGCCGCCCGCTGGCTCCGGGAGTAGGTGTTGACCGTAGGTCAGGTTGCTTGCAACCTGACAATGATTTGTGCGCGGTGTATGTTCACATACGCCGCGCTCATGCAATCTTGGATGTCGAAACCGCCCGAAGCGGTCTGGATTCGACCTACGTTACTTCCGGTATCAAGGTTGCTTCCCACCCGTCGCTTTGCTCTGGGTGGGGTACTAGTAGGTCGGAACCCCTTGGCGGTTCCGACATTGTAAATTATCCATTTCTCAAAAACACGATTCTTGTGCTGTCAGGCGACTCTGTCTGACACCCACAAAGTCTGCCGCCCACAAATTGGGTGTCGGGCAGAGTCGTCCGACAACACTCCAAACAAACCATACAAAAAACGGCCCGTCGCTGTGGGGCGCGACGGGCCGGGAAGTTGTCGGTCCGGGGTGTCAGTGCGAAATAATCCTAAGTTCCTATGCCGCTTGGTCTATTTCCGAGCGAGGTGTACGGCCTATCATTTTGGCGTAGGTTAGGGCCATGGTGCGGTAAATCATATGCGCGAACTTCGAGTACGGCATGTACCACAAAAGCATCCAGACACAAACCAAATGCAGGTAGTACATTACATAAGCCGGCCAGATCAGAACCGATATGCGGAGTATCCACGACAACATGCCGGTCAGACCATTCAGGAAAATAATCGTAATGAAGAAATTGTCAGGGTAACCGTTAGCTCCAACAGTTTCCGGATCGGTCCGGTGACGCATTATCAGTATGGCACCACCGATAACCAGAGAAACGCCACTCAGCGCACCGAGGATTTTTACTGGGTGTGGCAAGTCAATCGGAACCGTAAACCAGCTATGTAGCGATTCCAGTCCGAGCATATTCAGATAGTGCGGAATGAATACGAACACAAACACACAGCCGGTAGTGATCATCGCACCCAGGAAACCATACACGAGCAACATATGTCCGATGTTGCGGTCTTTGTTGGCGTCGCACTGGCGGAACCGCGAATGGGTCAAGATCTCCTTGAGCGTGGAAATCGCCGCCGGAATTAAGCTGACCTGTTTAGTCTCATCCCGAGTTTGAAGTGCTTTCCAGAACCGATTGAATCCGATCGCCGCAAACAGGAAAATCAAGATATTGCCAACTACAAATACGGCATCGACCGCGCTATGTGGCAGGAACAGATTGAAATCAACAACCTCGCTGGTGGTGAACACAAAACTGCCATCCGGGTTGGTTGGGGCGAACATGAAGATGCAGGCGAGTAGAATGAGCGCCGGGATGCCAATCAATAGCGGTAGTGCCGTAGGCGTGACCATCGCCTTGCCCATAAATGACGGGAACGAGTATTTTCGGTAAACCCAGGCACGGATCGCCGCCAGCACATCGCCCGGTTTGGCCTCGCGTGGGCAACTGACACTGCAGTCGTTGCACTGGTAGCAAAGCCAGAGATCTGGGTCGCGGATTAGTTCGTCGGTCTGACCCCAGCCAGCCATGATCATTTCCTTGCGCGGAAACGGCTTATCAGAAGGTGACAGGTTGCAGACGACCGAGCAGGTGGCGCATTGGTAACACTTTTTGAGCGTATCACCGCCAGCTTGCTTGACCTCACGAATGAAATCTAAATCGGGTTCGATCAATCGATGTTCAGCCATCGGGCTTCTCCACTTCTTGTGTCGGTCTCGTCCGGTCCCATGACCGGAATTTAGACCTCAATAATAAGCGAGAAGCCATAATGTGTAAAGCATTTTCGTTACTTTTTTCACAATCTATCATATTATCCCAAACATTATTTACGCCTCGTTTTTTGCTCAGTTAGCACTGCAAGGATCAAAGAATACCCATATCTTAGTATTTTCACCGACATATAGCGAGGCGAAATATTGTCTCAAATTGGTCAATTTGTGTTCCGGAAGAGATACGGCTTGGTAGTTTACAAATTGACATGTTCCTATCTTGTTGCAGGACAATCCCTCGGCTCGGAAGAGAGGGGATGACACGGATCAAATCTTTTCCATAGACCCGATACCCTACCTTTTTTGACCTATTTAATTTTGTATTGTTCTGATAACTTATTTGTAGATAAGAGTATATTGTAGTTGAGTATTAATCGTAATCGAGGGTACAGAAACCACCTATTTTCCTCTTGACAGTTCTTGTGAAAAAAGGTACTATTGATATAGCTGAATATTGTAAGCGGAGATTGTTAAAGATTTCACGTTCTAAAGCGGACTTTGTTAGTAATTACAGGTTTATTTCAGGTTTAGAGAAAGTTAAGTAACGGATTTATTACACGTTTTTTAATAAGATGTCTTGTGAATTATTTAACATGCTTAAATTGCATGGTGTTATTGTGAATACATATAATAAGTTTTACATAATAGAGAGATGAGGGTAACGAATATGGCCAAATCCAACCTGATATCTCCGCATGGCAGTGACAAGCTGAAGATTTTGTTGCTGGAAGGTGCGGAGCGCGATGCTGAGCTCAAGCGCGCGGAGTCACTGCCCAAGGTAGTGATGACTAGCCGCGAGACCGGCGACCTGATTTTCATGGGTATTGGTGGCTTCACGCCGCTGGAAGGTTTCATGGGACATGATGACTGGAAGGGCGTCTGTGCCGACATGAAAATGTCCAATGGCATTTTCTGGCCGATCCCGGTTACTTTGTCGCATGATAAAAAACTCGATCCGGGTACCGAGATCTGTCTGATTTCTGGTGAGACCAAAGAAATCATGGGCACCATGAAGGTGACCGAGTCGTATCAGATCGACAAGGCTTTTGAATGCCAGCACGTTTACACCACTACCGATGAAGAGCATCCGGGTGTCAAGATGGTGATGGCGCAGAAGGACTGGAATATTGCCGGTCCGGTGAAAGTTTTATCCGAGAGCTACTTCCCCCAAGAGTTTGGGGATGTCTACCAGCGCCCAGCCGAGAGCCGCAAGATTTTCGAGGAAAAGGGCTGGAAGACGATTGCCGCGTTACAGCTTCGCAACCCGATGCACCGCAGTCACGAGTATCTGGCCAAGATCGCTATTGAAGTATCTGATGGCCTGTATATTCACCAGTTGGTTGGCAAACTGAAACCGGGCGATATTCCGGCTGATGTGCGTGTCAACTGCATCAACACTCTGGTAGAATACTACTTTGACAAGAATAGGGTAGTGATGGGTGGTTATCCGCTCGATATGCGCTATGCCGGTCCTCGTGAAGGCCTGTTGCATGCTGTATTTCGTCAGAACTTTGGCTGTAGCCATATGATTATTGGTCGTGACCATGCTGGCGTGGGCAACTACTACGGCCCGTTTGATGCTCAGGAAATATTCTTCCAGTTGTGGGAAGGTGCTCTGGAGTGCAAGATGTTGCCGATTGACTGGACTTTCTGGTGTTACAAGTGCGGTGGTATGGCTTCGATGAAGACCTGTCCACATGCCAAGGAAGATCGGTTGTTCCTTAGCGGTACGGCGTTACGCAAGTCACTGTCCGAGGGTGGTGATGTGCCGGCCGAGTTTAGTCGTCCCGAAGTACTTAAGATTTTGCGTGAGTACTACGGTAGTTTGAAAGATGAAGACAAGGTGGAGGTCAAACTGCACGGCCATGCCACTGGTGATGCTAAGATAAAGAAATAAGAATAATAAGTGCTAAGTACTTAAACGCTGAAGTTGATTTGAGCCTGGTAACAGGCCGCGAATCAGGAGGTATTAATGCCAAGTTTTGTGATCACTGAGAAGTGTGATGGATGTAAGGCACTGGACAAGACAGCTTGCCAGTACGTATGTCCTAACGATCTCATGGTGCTGAACAAAGACTCGATGAAGGCTTACAACCAGGAACCAGAGATGTGCTGGGAATGTTACAGTTGCGTCAAGATTTGCCCGGTACAGGCAATCGAGGTTCGGGGTTACGCCGACTTTGTTCCCATGGGTGCTACTGTAACACCGATGCGTTCTACGGACGCTATCATGTGGACAGTCAAGTTCCGTAACGGTATGCTCAAACGGTTCAAGTTCCCCATCCGTACTACGGAAGAGGGTAAAGCGGTTCCGAGCGGTGGTTACGCCACGGCTCATGACAATCTTAACGACTGCATTCTGGCCCAAGAGCCGGAAGCGTTGAAACTCGACAAAATGTACACCCTTAAATAGGATCAGAAGAAAGGTTACAATGCAGAAATTTGAAACTGTAAACGTCACCACTGATCTCCTGATTTTGGGTGGTGGTATGGGTGCCTGTGGCGCCGCAGTAGAAGCGTCATACTGGGCCAAGAAAAATGGTCTGAAGGTTACGCTTATTGATAAGGCCTCCATGGATCGCTCCGGCGCTGTGGCTATGGGTCTGTCAGCTATCAACCAGTACGTTGATCTGACGTCCGGTAACAACACCATTGAGGACTATGTGAACTATGTTCGCATGGACTTGATGGGTATTATTCGTGAAGATCTCGTGGCTTCGATTGCCCGCCACGTCGATTCCAGTGTGCACCTCTTTGAAAAATGGGGTCTGCCGATCTGGAAAGACGACGATGGCAACTATGTCCATGAAGGTCGCTGGCAGTTGATGATCAACGGCGAATCCTACAAGGTAATTGTCTCGGAAGCCGCCAAGAACGCTTTGACTGAAGCCGGTGGCGAATACTTTGAGCGCATTTTTATTACCGAGCCGCTGATGGATGGCGATAGAGTTGCTGGAGCTGTTGGTTTCTCGACTCGTGAAAACAAGATATACGTCTTTAACGCCAAGGCCACCATTTGTAACATGGGTGGTGCTGTGCACGTCTTCAAACCTCGCTCAACCGGTGAAGGTCTGGGTCGCGCCTGGTATCCGCCGTGGAACTCCGGTTCTTCGGCCTATTTCACACTTCGCGCCGGTGCCGAGATGACTTCTCAGGAAGTTCGTTTCATCCCGGTTCGTTTCAAGGATGCCTATGGTCCGGTCGGTGCCTGGTTCCTCCTGTTTAAGTCCGCGGCTCTGAACTCCGAGGGCGGAAACTACATGCTGGAACGTCGCGACGAACTCGAAAGATGGAAACCTTACGGTTTGGTTAAGCCGATCCCGGCCAACCTGCGTAACTGGCTTGGTATGATGGATGTGATGGAAGGCAAGGGTCCGATCTTCATGAAGACGGAAGTAGCCATCCAGAAGATCGCCGCTGAAGCCGGTGACGAAAAAGCCGCCAAGAAGAAGCTGAAAGAACTCGAAACTGAGGCTTGGGAAGACTTCCTGGATATGACGATCTCACAGGCTATTCTCTGGGCCGCTTCCAACGTAGAACCGGAAAAGAAGCATTCTGAAATTGCCGCCGCCGAGCCGTATTTCATCGGTTCTCACTCCGGCGCTTCGGGTGCCTGGGTTTCTGGTCCGGAAGATCTCCAGAGCGACGAGACCAAGGCTGAGTACTTCTGGGGTTACGAATGCATGTCGACCGTAAATGGTCTGTTCTGTACCGGTGATGCCTCGGGTGCTTCCTCCCACAAATTCTCCTCCGGTTCACATGCCGAGGGTCGTATTGCGGGTAAGTCTGCCATTCGTTACATCGTTGACAACAATAGCCTTCCGAAGGTCGATCAGGCTCAGGTTGACGCTTATATAGCCGCCATCCTTAAGCCACTCGAGCTTTTTGAGAAGCATTCCAAGGAGACCACGGATCCGGAAATCAACCCGAACTACATCAAGCCTAAGATGTTCATGTTCCGTCTGCAGAAGATGATGGATGAATATGTGGCTGGTGTATCCGCTCAGTTCTCGACGAACAAGGCCCACCTTGATCGTGCTATGGAACTGCTCGGTATGCTGAAGGAAGACAGCGCGAATTTGGCCGCGGCCGACCTCCACGAGTTACTGCGTTGCTTTGAGAATATCCAGCGCATGTGGCAGGCTGAAGCCCATACTCGCACTATCCTGTTCCGTGAAGAGACCCGCTGGCCTGGCTACTACCGCCGTTCCGATTGTCCGACCATGGACGAGGAAAACTGGCACGCGTTTGCCAACTGCAAGTGGATCCCGGCGACGGACGAATGGGAAATGATCAAGCGGCCTATGCTGCACGTCTATCCCAACGCTGCTGAGCACGCCTAGTCGAGAGACTGGTTGCTTTTGAGTACCTTAAGCCCTCCCGGTTTTACCAGGGGGGCTTTGATTTCCGGGAGGTTGACAAGAGCCGCTCAAGTAGTATCTTCATAAAACCTGAGCAATCAGGTGGAGATTCTGCAAACCTTTTAGAAAGCAGTTACTGTGGAAAATGAAGACAAGACTCTGTGCCCGCACTGTGGCGCAAAAATGAAATTGTGGAAACCTCCACTGGAGTCATCGTGGGGTATCAATTCCCAGTACGTTTGCTTCAATGATGAGTGTTCATACTACGTCAAGGGGTGGGTTCGCATGAAAGACAAGTATAACCAGAAGGCGTCTTATAGGCACCGACTTAATCCGGAAACAAATGAATCCGGCCCGTTGCCGGTCTGGTCGGCGATGGCCCACCGTGACCGGATCGTCGAGGAGAGAGAAGAGACCGAATGAGCGAAATTCAACGTCTCAAAGAAGAGATTCTAAAAGAGTATCCTCGTCTCGACCGTGATGCCGAGTTTTCGTTCGGTTGTCATCCGGGCGTAAAGTGCTTCAACGGTTGTTGCGCCGATGTGAATATCTTTCTGACACCGTACGATATTGTACGACTCAAGAAACGGTTGGAGATTACATCCGAGGAGTTCCTAAAGAAATATACCATTATGCCGTTCGACAAGAATCTGCCTTATCCGGTGGTTATGTTTCGGATGAGTGATGATGACAAGAAGGCCTGCCAGTTGGTTGGCGACAAGGGTTGTACAGTCTATGAAGATCGTCCCTGGGCCTGTCGTATGTATCCGCTCGGATTGGCGTCACCGGGTGAGACTGGAGAATCGACCGATAAAGATTTCTACTTTCTGATGCGCGACCCTATTTGTGAGGGTTTCAAAGAATCGAACAAGTGGACAGTTGACAGCTGGATGCGCAACCAGGGCGTTGATGAATACGATGCTATGGGACGCGAGTTCAAAGATGTCACTCTGCACCCTTTCTTCAGGGAGGGTCAGGGAATTACCCCAAAGCAGGTAGAGATGTTCTTCATGGCATGCTACAATGTCGATAAGTTCCGTGACTTTGTATTCAATAGTAGTTTTCTCCGTAAGTTCATTGTTGATCAGACTGAGCAGGACCGGATCAAAGCCGATGATGTAGCGCTATTGCGTTTTGGTTTTCGCTGGATCAGATTCGCTATCTTTGGTGAAGACACGATGAAGATCAAAGACGAGATTGCTGAGGACAAGGAGAAAGAGCTTCGCTTGAAAGGTAAGTTGAAGTAACGATACCTGTGTTTTCTTGATGACATTATTGGATAAGTTTGTGGCCGGCGTACGTTTTCGTGCGCCGGCTTTTTTCTGCAGATGTGGACATCCGCCGGATACATATCTGTCATGCTTGCTTCCGCAAGCATGACGAAACAAGATTATGTGGGGTGTACATCCTCGTGAGCCAATTTGCGTCGGGATTGGTTCCGGATGTCAATGTTGGAACCGCAGGGGTTCCAGCATTGTCACCCTGAGCCTGTCGAAGGGTGGCTTACTTCAGGTGGCGGGTCCAAAGATGGACCTGTTTTACCTAACTTTGTACGGTTTATATCATTCTATAAACTATGAGTAAGTGCCGTATGAAATCCAAAATCGGGACTGTTATCGAATATGAAAACGTTTTCCAAGATACTGAACTCCATCAAGACCCGTGGAAACAGACGGCATTGATATCCAAACATCACTTCATATGTGGCATCTGAGAACACATCGTAATTGTGGGCAACGCCATTCTCATGCAGAATCTGAGCTGTCCAAGCATGATTACTCTTCTCGCCCTTATACTCAAGCCCGACTAGATTGCTGATACGCCATTGACGCAGTTTAATACCAATCATTTTTTTATCACCATAGTAGCTGACTGCTGAACTTGCGTACCAGTGCAACGATCCGACATTGATACCGCCACTCATGGATAAAGTTATATCCATCGACTGATTCCCAAAGAACTCAGTCCTTGTGCCAGTTGGGAACTTCAGTCCCAGCGTCATGATCAAGCGAGGCTTGATTGAAGCAATTGTGCCAACATCAAAGCTCAGTGCGAGAGTCGCGTTACCCAGGTTCCAGCCCGTCTGCTCAGCACCGCTGTGAGACCAGCCATCGTCACCGCTTCCATTGCGAATGTTGAAAGCAAAGTCATCGCGAGGAAAATCATCTCGCCCTGCATTATCTATATTGAAAGAGTCATGAAAACCTTCTATCAGACCATCCATTATTCCACCCGAAACGTATCTTACCGGTAATTCTCCTTCGATTTCAAGCCCTCTGCCGAGACCAATACGCAACCGAGTGATGACTTCGTGGACTTCGGCATCTATACGACAAATATCATGGCGGTACAGCCACATGTTTTTCCAGTTGTGGCGAATACTCAGAGTGTAGGTATCTGCTGGTATCACCCAGGGAACATGATGAATCGGACCACACCTAAGTTGTTGTACTGGTGATTGGCTACGGGTCTCTATGAAGCCGAATGGATTGTCGGCCGCCTGCAGATTGCTGGGGATTTGATTCGTTACCAAACACAGGACGACGATTGCATATTGGACTGTTGCTGTCACGCGGTTACCGGTCAGTCTTGGCCTTGCCTTCATAGTAGCATCCTCACGTCTCGGGTCAGCTAAGCGATTTCAGCATGCCAATCCTGTCCAGCGATTCTTTCTTCGTTTTATATTCCATCCAGATCATGTAGGTCGATGTTCCGACAGGTATGCCAGCGACTGGAGATACCCAGCAGTGGTTAATGGCGGAACCGCTAAGGGGTTCCGCCCTACTGTTACACCAGCTTCGACTTCAAAATGTCGTGCAAATGGATTACGCCAGTGAGGTGGTCGTTGTCGTCTACAGTCGGGAGGACCGTGATTCCGTGTTGTTCCATCATCGCCAGGGCCGCATCAAGTACCGCGTCCTGCGAAATCGTTTTGGGATTTTTGAGCATCGTGTCGTCGGCTGTCAGCGACCGCAAATCAAATTCGCCGTCTTTATCCATTAGTCGCCGAAGGTCGCCATCGCAGAAAATCCCGGCCACTTTTTTTTCGGCGGTAAGTGTAATTACACACCCCAGGCGTTTGCGACTCATCTCGACCATCATCCGCGAGAAACTCGCGTCGGCATCAACCAGCGGTATCTCGCTGTTGATATGGTGTACTTCGGAAACCCGTTTGAGCAGTCGTTGACCCAGGAACCCACCCGGGTGCAACTGTGCGAAATCTTCTTTAGTGAAATTGCGTGCCTTGAGCAGTGCCACCGCCAGTGCATCGCCCATAACAAGCGTAACAGTTGACGATGAAGTCGGCACTAAGTTATCGGGGGAGGCCTCGGTTTCAACCGAACAGTCGAGTGCGATATCGGCCCTGTTGTATAATGTTGATTCAGGATTGCCCCCGAGAACCACAATCTTTACACCTAATCTTCGTGCGGCACCGATTATCAGTTCGAGTTCTTCCTGGCGTCCCGATTTGGAGAGAATCATCAGGATATCTTCGGAACGGATCAACCCAAGATCACCGTGCAACGCTTCAGCCGGATGCAAAAAGAACGATGAGATCCCGGTCGAGTTGAACGTAGCCACGATTTTGCGCCCGACCAGACCGGATTTGCCAAGTCCGGCGACAATCACGCGTCCCTTGCAGTTGAGAATAGCATCAACCGCTACCTGGAAATTTTCGTCCAAACGGTCGGCCAACGCATTGACAGCTTCGGCTTCAAGGCGGATAACATCCTGCGCGTACTTGACCAGATTCATCAGATCACCAGATCTTTCGGGTTGATGTCTACCGCTTCGAAATAGCACTCGATCACTTCACGCACCGCCCCTTTGCCGCCGGCCCGTTCGGTGACGTAGTTGACTTCGTCAATAAGGTCGGGTGATGAATCGGCCACCGCGATTGAAAGTCCGACTTTGCGGGCCAGTTTTATGTCAAGGATTTCGTTGCCGACAAAAGCGACATCATCAAACGTAAGGCCCAACTCATCTAACAGTGGTGCGATCTGTTCGACTTTGTCTTTTCTTGCCTGAAGCACATATTTGACGCCCAGATCTTTCATTCGGCTGTCAGTAGCGGCCGAGTAACGACCGGAGACAATCGCCAGTTCCAACCCTGATTTCATTCCAATCACCATGTAGAATCCATCGGAGATGTTGAACCGTTTGAACTCCTGTCCGCCGGAACCGAAAAAGATCGAGTCATCGGTCAGAACGCCATCAACATCAAGTGCCAGTAACTTGATTGATTTGAATCGTTCGATAAATTGTTCGTGCGTGAGCCTGGCCATCGTTTATTTCAAAGCCTCCCGGATTTTCGTCACCGATGCCAACAGTTTTTCCATTTGGTTGAGTGGTAACATTACGCTGGCATCGCAGAGCGCCTCGGATGGGTTCGGGTGTGTTTCGACAAACAGACCATCGATTCCAATAGCCGCCGCCGCGCGGGCCATCGGTATCACCAGTTGCGGTTGGCCAGCCGATACTGCTCCGCCGCCACCGGGAAGTTGCAACGAGTGGGTAGCATCAAAGACAATCTTATGTCCGGTTTCACGCATGATGAGTAGTGCGCGGAAATCGACAACTAAGTTGTGATAGCCGAATGTCGAGCCGCGTTCAGTCAGCATGATTTTATTTGAATTCGCTTTTGCCGCAGTCTTGGCCATATCATCAGGAGCGAGGAATTGGCCTTTCTTGATATTGATCCACTTGCCGGTTGCCGCCGCCTGCTCGATCAGGTTAGTCTGGCGGCAGAGAAACGCCGGTATTTGAAGGATATCGGCGACCTGCGCGACCGCTTCGATCTGATTGGTTTCGTGAATATCGGTAAGGACTGGCAGATCGAACTCGTCTTTGACTTTTTGCAGTATGCGCAGGCCTTCGTCAAGCCCCGGGCCGGTGTATGACCCGGCCGAAGTGCGATTCGCTTTGGTAAATGACGATTTGAAAATGTACGGCAGACAGAACTTGTCGGCCAGCGCGGCGACTTTTTCAGCAACATCAAGACATAGCTGTTCGGACTCGGCCGCGCACGGCCCAGCAATGAGAAAAAACTTTCCGGCCTCGACTTGTTTCAAGGTATCATTCATGATAGCCCGAATATAATCCGGGTGGGCCGGATTGCCAGTGGAAATTCGATTTGCCGTAGATGGGCCAAATCGCTATTTCGGCTTTTCTACTGGTTTTTCGACCTTCTTCTTTTTCTTCTTTGGCTTCTTGGTCTCTTTTTTCCGGGCATCTCTTCCCTTAGCCATATAGGCCTCCTTTCACTGTATTGTAAACAAACAAGCGATGAGCCAGTTTGTCAATATTTTATCACACCTTAACGACTGGGCCTGAGAATGTCGATAATAGCGGTAAAGAGATCAACTCAAGCGAGGAAATTCCCGTGGGTATCTTTGGGAGCAAAAAAGAGCAGAAAACAAATGAATCGGTTGATCAGTCGGAAAATTCGATCATAGTTTCTGATGCACGAATCGATCGGGCTGGCAACGAGTGGAAACGCAAGAACTTGTGGATCAAACAGGAGCACCTGGGCAAGCTGAAAGTGATGGCGCATTTCCAGGAAACTAAAATTGAAGCACTGTTGGACAAAGCGATCGATGACTATCTCAAAAAGAATTTCGACAATTCAATGGCTATGAAAAAGATGGTCAAGAAGGCGACGGACAAAATCCCGACCGTGAAAGTCTGATCGGATCGGCAGATGGAACATCTGCCGCCCACAATATATCATCAATGTCGAAACCATCTGTCAGGTTGCAAGCAACCAGACCTACGGTAGATCAACCGGTTTGTTATTCTCCAAACTTTCGGAAATGCCATTTCACGCGGTCGTCATCGGATGTAAAACAGTCATTGCAAGCCAACGATACCTGAATGTCATTGACCGTGTAAACCCAGAAATAACCGCCACCGTTTTCAACCGAGTCAATCGCGGTCACAAATGCTCCGCTCAGTGTGGTGCGGTAGGCCACCTGGTGAGATTCGCGAACTAAATCAAGAACCGTAACGGAATCGGCTCCTGCCAGTTCGATTACTAAGCTGTCGGAAAACCCGTCTGGAGCTGTTTTTGCTGTCTCTGGATCCGGTTGGTCGCCGCCGCAGGCGGTCAAAAGTAGTGCGGTTGATATTATGAAGCAAACTTTGAATAGATTCATAACGTAACAAGTAATATGTGCGGATGGATGCCGCAAGCTCTAACATCGGTTACGGGCACACGGAAGTGCCCCGACCCGGAGTAATCGCGTAACGTGCCCGACAGATGTCTATTAAACGTGTCCGACAGATGTCTACTAAGAGTGCCCGGCAGATGTCCATATCTGCTGGATTTATCGATCGATTTGTTTGTTGCTGTGGTTGTGATCAATCCGGCATATTAGGTGATACTCTAATACGGAGACCGATATGAACGTGGATTTCGGTAGCTTAATTCAAAATTCGTTTAAGGTCGTCTGGCGACACAAAACTCTCTGGATATTCGGACTTTTTGCCGGTGGCGTAGAAGGTTTCAATTTTGACTGGCTGGACAAGATCGACCGAGAACCGGCCGACATGTCTATCATGCATGACCTGTTTGACTACATGGACTGGTCGTACGACCTGATACCCCCCAAGTTAGCCATGCTGGGCGGGTTAGTGGTCTGGTTGGCGGCACTCGCACTGTTGTTTTTCATCTGCTATCTTATTGCCCAACCGGCTATCATCGATGGTGTCAACCGTATCACTCGAGGGGGACAATACACGTTTGCCTCGTCATTTTCGCGCGGCACCGATTTCTTTTGGCGGTTTTTCGGCATCACGCTGATAGAGATATTTGTCGGGATCGCGGCAGTGGTGATGATAGTAATCCTCGCCATTGCGTTAACCCCGCTGAGCCTGCTACTTACCATACCAGCTGGATTGATATTCTTTTTCTTTGCCTATCACACTTTTGGACTAGCCGAAGTGGCTATGGTGGCGCGGGATAACCAAATCGGCGATGCTGTTGCCGAAGGATGGGGTTTAGTCAAGAACAACCTCGGGAACTGTTTTCTGATGACTCTGGTCTTGATCGGACTGGGAATTGCGTTTGCGATCGTAATTTTCATGGCGGCATTGATTCTGTATCTGCCGATAAACTTGCTGATTTATGCTATGACTGGTAGCCTGATAGGCATTCTGATACTGGCGTTGTTTATTGGCCTGCCGGTAGCGATTGTCCTCGGTGGTTACACTGGAACGTTTTTCAACGCTATGTATGTACAGTTCTATTTTGGATTGGTTGAGCCGCAGTCGGTGGTTGAGGCTGTGACGCCGGCCGATCCCGTAGCTTAGGAACGCAAGCGCAGGAGTACCAGATTATCTTGTGCCCGGTAGATGTCTATTGAGAGTGTCCGACAGATGTCTACTAAGAGTGCCCGGCAGATGTCCACATCTGCTGTTACGTTATACTAAGCCTGTCGAAGTCTGGCGTATAACGGGTAAAAGAACCCTTCGACCCTTCGGCAAGCTTAGGGCAGGCGTAGCTCATGGTGACTTGGTTTGTGCTTGGCCAACAACCATCTCGTTTTTGCCTTGCTACGACACCATAACTCTCGTTTATTCCACCCTGATGAAACGATTATTTACTATCTTTGCGTTATTCCTGATCGGTACTGGATCAGTCTGGGGCCAGTCCTTTTATGAAGACAGCACCCGCCAGAGTGATGCTGTAGTCGAGTACAATCTACCGGTTCCCGATGTCAGAATTAACGATCGGGCGGTTGCATTTCAGGCCAGTCTCTACCCCGATTTCTATCAAACAAATTCGGTACGGGGCGATATGCGCTGGTTAAAGCACCACGACTCCGCCCTTACAGAATTCTGGCAGGTTAAAGGCGACAGTAGTCTTTTTCTGTTAGCTAAACTGTCTGGTCTTGACTGGGTAGAGGATCGATTTGACATCTATGCCTTGAGATATTACCCGTCGTTTGGTGGTTCCGACCCGCTGGTGATTCCAATGGGCGGCAAACGTCAGGGAGTGCTTGCGATGGCGGCTCCCGAAGGCGCGGTGATGCAACTCAATCTGATTTATCAATTAGCTCATAGGATGCTCTCTCAGGCCGAGCGAGCCGATGATCCATTTTACAAAGCTATGGCAAGTCATCCGCTTATGCGTTTGGGAGTTTACCGTCGTGACAACCTGGCCATGCTATTGGCGCTGGTAACTGCTCAGCATATTATCGGTATGGATTCGACCCTGGTCGCTTATCAGTCGGCGTTCTGGAAAGACAAAACACCCGGTCGACAGATATTCGAACAGTATCTCCTGCCGGAATGGATTCTGTCCGCTGAACGTCCTTTGGCGCAGTGGATCATCGACGAGCCGTACAATTCACGACTGGTGGCGATTACCCGTCCACCATCACGACCATCGGGCCAAATTGAGAACCGTCGGCGAGTGTATATCGAAGGTTTACCATTGAAAGGCGAGTTTGGTTTCTCCATTACAGTTGGTGACAACAATCGCCTGACGGTGAGTCAGATTGATATGTATCGTTTAGCCTATGCTTGCGGTTTACGAGAGGGTGATCAGATTCGCTCGGTTGATGGCAAGCGTCTGCGTACGCATAAACAGATGATCGAGTATATCCTTGAAGGGTACGATCAGGGCGGGGCAACGCTGGCGATTCAGCGTGAAGGTGAGAATATGACCGTACTGATCCAACCGATTGATCTGTTCGAGACCGAAGAGGGGTTATTTTACTATGACGGTATCGAAGATACGTTGTTCTTTGAACGAATTCCGGTCGATAGTCTGTTTGATACGATGCCGCCGGCGGATACGACGTCCGATCAAAACTAAACGCGCATTGCAGTAGCTCTACCTTTCGCACTCGGAACAATGCGTTTTTGCTTGACGCCGAGCGTGTAACTGCATATCTTTCTTACGGTCAGACAGTTTATGACTTCGTGATTCTGTGCAAAGGGAGGTGTGCTCGGTAACGATTGCAAGAGAACTAGTATACGTGGACGCCGTTTGACATTTCGGCGGCCCTGAACGTCAATTGTATAATACAATAGGAGGGTAGTATATGAGAATTCATCCCCGTGTCATTGCGGTCGCTGTGGCCGCCGGGCTGGTCACGCTGATGGCACAGCCGTTGGTTGCAACCATGCCCACAACACCGCAGTACTTTGACTATACTTTGGAGCCTAACTCATTGCCCGACAAGAGTGGGCCGATAGAACTGGTACTTACTTTCAAGTTGAAACCACAAGTAGACGAGTGCGACTCGGTCCTGGTGCAGATTGGTGCATGGAAGGATCTGGTCTACGACGGTCCTGCAGAGTTCTGGGTCTCGCTGGCCGAGACCGGAGAGTATTCGACCACTTTATCGGTAATAGTTCCGCCCAACGATACTTCGGCGATCAAGATCTGGCTGGGGTGCCGGGGACGAGGGCAACAAGGGCTTACCAAGACGTTCATTACCACTGGTGACTCGATAGCAGTGCTCGATTATGTTCCTACGTCCGTTCCTGAGCCGGCCAGGCCACAGCGAGTCATCCGGAGATCGCCGGGACAGAAGCCGGTAGTGGCTACTAAAGAGCAGTTTATCAGAATAGACGGACAGGATTGTATCCAATATGATGAGCATACCGGCCTGGAGTCTTCGGATTTGACGACCACCTATGAGGATTACATGGGTGCGACGACGAGCTTTCTTGAAACCGTTCCGGCAAAGAAACCATTCGAGGTGGTAATTGACTTGAGAGACCCCGATGTCGAGAGCGCGGTGCGGGGATTGATAACCGAAATGACCGCGACCAATCTACCCGGCTACTTTCGTGCCCGGATCAACAAGGAAACCGGATTGGCGCTTGTCGAGCGGAAGGTGTACTTCTTTCGATACACGGCCTCCCGAAATCCTGGGCGGAACCAACAGCCGCACCAGCAACCGATCAACCCGGATGACAGCGGAGAGACCGAGCCACAGTCGGATAGAAAGATGAAGGAGTCGGGTGGCGACACTCGAGGTGAAGATAGTTCTCCCCAAGCCTGGCCTGAGGGTATAACGTTGCACCATGTTGACGGGGAATTATCCCCCGGCGAGATATCTACCGGTCAGCCAATTACGTTCTATTTGCGGATATATAACCACTTCTTCCATATGCGACATATCGTCAACGGTTTCCGTATTTACTCGCCTGACGGGGCCGAGTGGGGTTCGATTGCAGGGGACACTATCAGTCTTGGATGGGAGGGCGACTTTGGCGGTCCGCCCCATATGTTTGACTGGTTTTTCATCAATTATGGTAGCGCCACAGGTTCCGGCTCTGATACTGTTGGCTTCTCCGGGTGGGGTGGGGTCGATACGCAAATGCCGGAGTACTTTGATGAGATATCTTACACCATAACCATTGGGCCGATCGACGAGATGTATGCCGGACGTACCATCTGTCTCGACTCTTCTTTTTTTGGACTAAGTGGAAAGTGGGAATGGATTGATATTATCGATATGAAGCACCGTCCCTATTGGTACGGACCACACTGCTTTACTATTGTGAGTCCCACAATCGAGTTCAGCGGGTACGCTCGTTACTGGGACATGAATCCCGAGGCCGATTCCACTCTACCGATTCGCAACGCGGTAATCGAAATGTTAGACTATGAATCCGACGATCCGGACAACCCCGAGTTGGTTGCCACGACCACAACAGATGCCTACGGGTATTTCAGCTTCCCATCGGTGGACAATTCTGACGATCCACCGGACGTAACAGGCCTTCGTGATATTTTCTTCCGAATTCACTCTGAGAACGCCGCGGCCGAATCTAAGGTGGTGAACCAGGAATCGTATTGGGAATCGAATGTTGGCGAAGACCTGCCCGGTGGTGTTTACGACACCACGCTGGTGGTCCCCAAGAATCCATTAAACAGTGGGCCTTTTTATTCCTCCGATGTAGTGCTCGACGGGTACAAGTTCTGGACTGATTTGGGCTTGCCAACCCCCAATCAGGTGAATGTAGAACATGCTGCCCAATATGGCACTGGTTATAGTCCCAGTAGTAGCGCAATAGTGCTCGACATACGCGATCTACCGGACAGCTCCTATCCTGACACGTATGATCGGGATATAATCCTCCATGAGTACGGTCACCATCTGGAGTATGAGTTCGATATTCTCGATACGACCGTGAGTGGCGCTGATCATCGCTGGAACCAGACTGTTTCGCCTGTTCTTGCGGCTCACGAAGGATTTGCCCATTTTGTCTCCTGCTTCATGCGAGGGAACAATGAGTTACAAAACCGATACTTTGATTTTGCCGATGGTTGGTGGTATAATGTAGAAAATGGTGAGTGGGGCCTACATAGAACGGGATGGCCGGATACAACATACGGTTCTGCAAATCATCTTGACAGCACGGAGTGCAGAGTGGCCGGGATTCTTTGGGATCTTTATGACTCGCAGGACGACAACTACAGCGCCTGCTACCAGACTGCCGACAACTGGCCGTGGACAAACACCGATGACGTGCTGGATTCTGTGCAGTTTGATATTGCTACGATTCTCAATGTACTGTTAACCAAGAATGCCGATGACGGATATCTGGCGGACGACATAAACGAGTTTCAAGAAGCCTGGCTAAATGCGCCCAACAGCGGGCGGCCATCAGGAATGCAGGACGTCTATTACGAGCACGGCATAGCTTGCTGTGTAGGCAAGCGGGGTAATGCCAACGGTCTCGGCGGCGACACACCGACCATTGGAGATGTTGCTGTGTTAATTGATCATCTGTTCATATACCAGACACCCCTTCCAGCGTGCGTCGAGGAAGCGAATGCGAACGGTCTTCTCAATTCGGCCGGAGAAAAAATAAGCATAGGTGACGTCACCCTACTGATTGAACATTTGTTTATCAATCCGACAACACCTTTGGTAGACTGCCCCTGTGTACCCTAATCATGTGCCAGTAATTGTCATGAGAGATAAAGACCTAATATGATATGAGGAAATCAGATATGAATAAGACTATGTTATTACTGCTACTGTCGATTCTGGTTGTGCCGCATGCCGGTGCACAGGCCGAATTTGTGCAGGATGCTGGCGACAACCTTGCTGCGGATACTATGGATATGGTCATTTCGGTCGCGCCCGATGCCGGGTCTGGGCTGTTTAACGTCCAATTGGACCTGTATCTCTTCAACGACGGCAATAACCTTATCGCTATGGCTGGGGGATATGCTTGGGATAACCCCCACCTGCGAATGGATAGCGCCGTGCTGTCACCACTGGCGAGTAGCGCCTTCAATTTCGCTACCTTCTGCTATGACAAGAACACGCTGGACACTACCAACCACTATAGGAGGTTTCCATTCGTAGGTTTGAGTATGACCTGGCCATACCTGGCTCCGCAGGCTGAGCGAAATCTTTTGGTTAGCTACTACTTCACCGTTGACGAATGGAGCGCCAATGACACGATTGTCTTTGATACCATGACTTATAGTGCCGGAACAATCCTTGTTCTCAGCAGTGGTCGTGGGGCTGGCGCACTGGGGGACTATAGTGAACACAAGCCGATGTGGACCGGGCCAAAAGTGGTCTACGACACACCCTCTCAAACATGCTGTGTCCAGCGGGTCGGGGATGCCGACGGCTTGAACGGCGACGAGCCGACTATCGGCGATTTGACAGTCATGATCGACGCCAAGTTTATTTCGGGTTACTGCGATGGTATCATCGCCTGTTTAGCTGAGGCGGATATCAACCTGTCGGGCGGTGCTGATCCAACTTGTGATGACATCACGATGGGCGATATAGCAATCTTGCAGGATTACCTGTTTATCACGGGTTCATCGTTGGGGTTGGACGATTGCTTCTGAGTAACATTGTTGCAATTCCTCCCAACCAAACAGAAAACCCGCTCTCTTACGAGAGCGGGTTTCTATTTCTATCGCCCAAATCCAATGGGCTAGTAGTTGATAAAATCAACTAGCGACTACGCTTCATGGTCCGACGCGGTTTGGCGCGGCGGGTCATTTTGCGACGTGTCGCAGTGGCGCGACGAGCGGGCCGACGCGTCTTAGTGGTGCGAGCCACTCTTTTGCGCGGAGCCGCTTTGCGGGTGGTCTTCCGACGAGTCGTAGTGGAATTCTCTCTCCAGACTGACGGACGAGCCTTTTTGATACTGAGATCAGAGGCTTTGTAGCGAACGGAATAAACCGTACGACCCAACTGACGGGCAATCCATTCCGTCGGGAACTTACGGTAGTGCTTCCGCATGAAGCTGATCTCTTGGCGGGTCCAGACGTTGCCACCATTTGACGCACGGCGTGTGCGACGAATGGCAGGACGACGAGTTACCGCGCGACGAACTCTGCTCTTAGGTTTTCTTGTAGCCATTATGTACTCCTTGTTTGAGTATTACCATGCCGGCAAGACCATGGCTTAGCACTCGCCGGCTTTTACTAATAGGCTTGATAATTAGATCGTCATTTACCTAAGATACTTAATACCAATCGATTAACATTTTGGACATTCAGGGTTGAACCTCATCGGTTGTTGATTGACAGGAGTTACCATTTTCTATCCCGATTTTCGTTGAAAGCTGAGACACCGTTTTCAAGGCTGGAATCTGCATATCCCTTCCAGGTATCACCAGAACAACCTATCCTGTGGTAAGACAATAGCTTACGCTACACGATGGATTTGTGGTGTCCTAATAGGTTAATTGGGTCAGTAAATATAGTTGCTTCAAAGCGAATGGCTTTGTAGCCTGGAACAGGTTTTATAAACTATAAATACTATGAAACGCGAATACTTTTTAATCTCACTTTTTTTTCTGATCGCGGCCGCAATCCTGACTCTTTTCTATCAAATTATTGTACCGTTTTTCGCCCCGATCACTTGGGCGGCAGTTTTTGTGATTATCTTCTACCCGCTATATGAGAAACTGCTTGCTCGGATAAAGCGCAAAGGATTGACCGCGGTGACGATGTGTGTGTTGATTGTCGTGCTGATAATCGGACCTATCACTTATCTGTTTGTAGCGGTAGTCTACCAGGCGGCGGGCGCGGTGACCAAGGTCAACGAACTCTACAACAGTGGCGAGTTGAACCAATGGCTCAATATTGATATTCCTATGTGGCAGGCGGGCAAGGAAAAGCTGTCGCAGTACTATGATATCTCGCAGATAAAGTTCGATGAGATAGCCAGGGATGCAATTAATAAAGTCAGCGGCGTGGTACTCAATCAGACCACCTGGCTGGTCGCCAACGGCACCAAAGCTGTGTTCTATTTCGGTCTGATGATTTTCGCCATGTTCTATTTTTTCCGTGATGGTGAGAAGATTATAGCGAAAATCCGTCGCCTGCTACCACTGAATAATTCGCAGATTGAAACCACATTCAGCGAGCTTCGCGATGTTGTCCAGGCTACTATGTATGGCGGATTGGTTATTGCCCTGCTCCAGGGTGTGCTGGGCGGTATTTTGTTCGCGGTGATGGGCATTCCTTCATCGGTATTCTGGGGGGCGGTGATGGCATTCCTGGCGCTGATTCCACTGGTGGGAGCATTCATTGTCTACGTTCCGGCTGGTATAATTATGATGGTTAGTGGTTCGATGATCAAGGGGCTTGTAATCATTGCTATCGGCATGATAATAATTAGCCAGGTGGATAACGTGGTGCGGCCGCTGTTGATATCCGGGAAAACCAGCCTTCATCCGTTGTTGCTCTTCTTCACTATTCTAGGTGGAATCTCCATGTTTGGTTTGTTGGGTATTGTGGTCGGGCCGATGATTGCGGCCGCGTTCACAATCCTGTTACGCGTATTTGAAATGCGGCTCCACCCCGATGAAAATGAGAACAACGGGAAGCTCGCCAAGACCGAAATATGATCACTCAGTCGCCCGAATTACCACTTTACTCTCGGCTCTGCTCCCGCTTTATTGTCATGACCCATCAACCTGTGTGATAGGAGTCTCACATGACACGCTTGTTAATCTCTTTATCGCTATTTGTACTGTTAGCTGGTTCGGTTGTCGCCGGACTTGACCCATCGTATTCGTCAAAGGCAATTGTAGACACGGTGCCGTTTTACGCCGATGGAACGTACAATCCAAATGTACCACATCCAAACGACCTGCTTGATGACCCGATTGGTCAGTGGCCATTGCGCTATTCGGAACTGGTGAAGTATCTGGAAGCTCTCGATGGCATAACACCTCGTGTAAAAATTGAAATTTATGGCCAGACTCACGAAGATCGTGACCTTTTTAATGTGTTCATTTCGTCCGAGGTAAACATGGC
>JAGGTI010000105.1 GCA_021163775.1 Candidatus Zixiibacteriota bacterium | reverse complement strand
CCGCTCTTCAATGGTGAGCTGATTGTATTTCTTTCCCATAACAACACCTTATACAGGTGTTGCACTTCGTTTGTGAATTGAGCGTGCCCATGTCCACTCGCGTCCCACCAAAGATATAATCGTGTTCTTGAAAAAAGAGTTTCATCCGAGGTTTGCGGGGTGTCGGGACGTCGGAACACCGACCTACAATAAAACGTCTGAGAAATGTCAATGTCGGAACCGCAAGGGGTTCCAACCTACTGAATAGCCATTATTGTTAAAGGGTTGTCAAATTTTGTCCGTAAACACACCTTGGTAAGGTTTTCAGTTGAAATTCCTATCTGACGGGCAGGTTTGGACGGAGTTACAATTTGACCACTTGTTTTTTTCACTTGACTTGTGATGGGGTGGCGGGTAGATTCTGTGCTTTGAGGCTCTGTAGGTATATCTGATGTATACAAACAGGGTCGTTAGTGCGTCAAAAATGCTTGGATAAAGAGTCGGTTCGCACGTTATACATAATGTGACACCGAGCTTTAATAACCAGTGAGTTGACGACAACTCAGGACCGAGACAGTTAAGATTGAATAAACTGATGTATTCTCGCCGAAAACCTTTCGCCCTTTATGTAATCCTGTTTACAATAATATTCTCTCTGTTTGGGGTAGTTGCGTGTGCTCAGGACGAGGTTGCCGGGACAGAGCTTCTTGATCCGGTTTCACAGAGAATTATAGAAGCTGTGGGGGCACCTCTGCCAGCTACCGGTGTGGAGGCCTCTGATAAGCCCAATGACGGTGGTGGGTCCATTGTGGTGACCTGGGTGCTTTCGGCGGACGACCACCTTCAAGGCTCGGTCACAGGTTACACGCTTCAGCGAGCGGAGGCTTTCGACGGACCGTTTGTGGAAGTCGGCTCGTCAGTCATGGGGGCGACTCAGTACGAGGACGGAAATACCGAAGACGGCTTGGGTTACTACTATCGCATCATGACTCTATCTCTGATCCCGGTCGAGGGTAGTGAGCCGATTCTGTTGACTGCTTCTTCCGAAACCTTTGGCCCGGTGTCCTCATCGGCTCAGTGGTTCGACTGGCGTCGTATCAACGTGTTAGTGGGTACAGCACTGTTAAGTTTCTTTATCATATTTTTTATTCAGCGTGCGAAGTCAGGAAAAAAGATATTTATCCGTAAAATTGCCGGCATGGACGCGGTCGATGAGGCTGTTGGGCGAGCTACCGAGATGGGCAAAAAGATTTTCTATGTGCCCGGCATCAACGACATGGACAACGTTCAGACTATTGCTTCCATGACAATTCTCGGCCGAGTGGCGGAATTGGCCGCTCAATATGATACCTGGCTGGAAGTGCCGGTCTGTCGTTCTCTGGTTCTGGTTACCGCTAAAGAAGTAGTAAGAGAAGCTTATACTCGTGCGGGTCGACCAGACTCATTTCAGGAAAATCAGGTTCACTATATTACAGACGATCAGTTTGGTTATGCGGCGGCCATTGATGGTATGGTAGTCCGTGAAAAGCCGGCTACTATTTTCTATATGGGGGCATTTTTTGCTGAGTCTCTGGTTTTAGCTGAGACTGGTAATGCCGCCGGGGCGATTCAGATCGCAGGGACGGCTATGCCGGCCCAATTGCCGTTTTTTGTGACGGCTTGTGACTATACCCTCATTGGCGAGGAGCTGTTTGCGGCTTCGGCTTATCTGTCAGGTGAGCCTAAACTTCTTGGTTCGCTCAAGGGGCAGGACTATGGCAAGGCTGTTTTCTTGATTCTTATTATTGTCGGTGTAATAGCAGAAACGTTCGGGATTTTTGGTGATTGGGAATTCTCGAGTATCCTCTCGGTGATTCAATAGGTTATGCGTAGAGAAATACCACTCCTGATAACAGGCATTGTCGGCGTTGTTTTCATCGTCTCCTATTTTATTCCGCACTGGCCGTTCAGTCAAATGAATAACTGGTTCTCAGATTGGTTCTCGATTATTCAAGCCTGTGCCATTTTTCTGGGTGCTCTCAACCTATTGATGGTTTCGTCGCAGAAAATAGCGCGAAAGGCAGAGGGTTGGGGCTATGCGGCGGTTATCATAGCAACCTTCATCATGATGGTGGGCATCGGTTTCAGCGGCGGTGTGGGATTCCGCGAGGCGGCTGGTTTCGACTGGTTGTATCGCTTTATGTACATTCCGCTGTCGGCGACCATGTTTGCCATTTTGGGTTTCTTTGTCGCTTCGGCGTCTTATCGTGCTTTCAGAGCGCGCAATGTCGAGGCATCACTGCTTCTGGTGGCTGCCTTCCTGGTTATGCTGGGGCGGGTGCCGGTGGGTGATATGGTGACTTCTTTCATGCCTGACGGTTCGCAGATGTCTGATCTGGCTTCCTGGATCATGAACTTCCCACAGAAAGCGGGACAGCGAGCTATCATGATAGGTATCGCTCTTGGTCTGGTGTCAACTTCGCTTCGCATTATTCTGGGTATCGAGCGCTCACATCTGGGTGGAGGCGATTAAGTTATGAAAACTCGAACAATTGAAATGATTGTTTTAGCTCTGCTGGTTATTTCTTCAGTCTGGGCCTATGTTGGTAAAATTAACGGTTGGCATCATGGTTTTGTTTTCTCGTCATCGGTATCGCTCGTTATCATGATTTTGCTGGCATTGTCGCTGGTGTGGATACTTATTCGTACTTTGCAAGACAAGCTGGTTGGTCGCCGAATAGTCTTCCTTTATATCGGCGTAGCGCTGTCGTTGCCGCTATTTATGTCTATTGATCAGCCTATCAAGGTTTCCGATGAGGTGCGCGGGGTCTATCAAGGTCTTGTGGATCTCCAGCCTGGTTCTAAAGTTCTGATTTCTTTTGACTATGATCCGGCCTCGGCTCCAGAGTTACAACCGATGGCCGAAGCTATCCTTGGTGAGTGTATCGAGCGCGATTTAGATATGATTGTCCTGGGGCTTTGGCCGATGGGACCGCAACAGGCGACAATGGCGTTAGATAGCGTAATGTCTCGGATGGGTTTAACTGAGCAGGATGTTGTCTACGGAGAAGACTTTGTCAACTTGGGCTACCAGGCGGGCGGGGAGTTTGTTATCCAACGGATGGGCTCCAGTTTTGAGTCTATGTTCAAATCAGATTTTCGCGGGACACCTTACCAGGATTTACCCATTATTAAGAATGTTAAAAACTTTTCTAATATAGATTATTCGGTTAATCTGTCTGCCGGTTTTCCCGGTACTGTCGAATGGGTTCAGGTGGGGGTTGATCGGTTTGGAATAAAATTGGGTGCTGGTAATACGGCGGTGCAGGCTCCCACAGTTTATCCTTACATGGGTACTTTGGAAAAACCCGGTCAGCTGGTTGGACTGATGGGCGGCATGAGCGGCGCGGCGGAGATAGAGAAACTGACCAACTTGAAGGGCAAGGCTACGCTGTTTATGTTATCGCAGTCTTTTGCCCATGTTATTGTGATCGCGTTCATTATTATCGGTAACGTCGCGTACTTCCGGGGCGGCCGCAAGTCAAAGCTCAAGGGTGAGTAGGTTGGAGTAGGCAAAGAATGGAACACCTTACCTTTTGGGGACATTTTGGAGTTTGGGTAGCCGCCTTTCTAACCTTGGGAATTTACTCATTCCTTTATAGGGATAATCCCTGGTATAAGTTTACTGAAGCTGTGTTTATCGGTATTTCAGCTGGTTATTGGGTTGTGGTACTTTTCTTCGATAATTTTTACGGCAAGTTCTGGGTGGGTCGTGGAGAAGAGCCTATGCTCTGGATCGGAGCCATACTTGGGCTGATGATGCTGATGCGATTGGTTCCCAAAATCGGATGGATTGCTCGATGGCCTCTGGCTTTCATCGTCGGAGCTACTTCCGGTCTGTGGATGATGAACTACCTAACATCGAATGCCATGTCGCAGGTGCAATCAACCATAATGCCACTGTTCGGTGAGGGCTTCGGGGCGTCGTTTGGCGAAATTATAGGTAACTTGATCATTATTGTCGGAACTTTTACCGGCCTGATTTATTTCTTCTTCTCCAAGGAACATAAGGGTGCCTTTGGAGCTACGGCTCGTGTAGGTATCTGGGGCCTGATGATTACTTTCGGAGCGATGTTCGGCTACACTGTCATGAGTCGTATGTCGCTGTTGATTGGGCGCGTTGACTTTATCTTCCGGGATTGGTTAGGGCTGATTCAATAGTGTCACCCCGCCGATCGACAACGGGCGCGAGACCGCCGGTCCTGTGTTCTTGTTTGTTGATCCCACTTGTTTTCTTTTTTCTATTCCTGACTAACTCCGCATCTCTGGCTCAGGGTGAAACCGAAGTTGTCGATACCACGGCGACAACGCCGCTGGCACCGGTGACATCACTGCTGGCTCAGGATTTCAAATACGATGATGGCGACAAACTTATGCTTACCTGGGTACCATCAATCGATGATATCCCTGTAACCGGTCGGGTGACCGCATATGAAGTATATCAGATATGTAACAACGGGGAACCCCACCGTATTGCCGAACTATTACCAGAAGTCTCAACTTTCAGGGTCGAGGAACTCCATCGTGACAGCTCGTATCAATTCTATGTGTTAGCTTTAGCTGAAGACGCCTCGGCCCAATCGGTCGTCACGGCGGCCATCACCCCGGAACAGGAGTGGCTGAAGTGGAACTGGTTGAATCTGATGGTTATGACCATAGTGGTCTGTGGGGCGGTGATGGTTTTCATCAAGACGGCTACAAAGGGCCGCAAGCTGTTTGTACGGAAGATCGCCGGGCTGGAAGCTGTTGACGAGGCTATCGGACGTGCGACCGAAATGGGCCGCCCGATTCTGTATATCCCCGGTATTAATGATATGGATGATGTCCAGACGCTGGCTTCATTGACGATATTGGGACACGTGGCCGAGCAAGTGGCCAATTACGATATTAAAATCCGCATGCCGGTAGCGCGTTCGTTGGTGATGACCGCGGCACGTGAGACGATCAAAGCCGGATATCAGACCGCAGGTCGGCCGGATGCTTACACCGACGACATGGTCAGTTATATTACCGACGAACAGTTTGGGTATGTGGCGGCGGTTAATGGTATTATGGTGCGTGAAAAGCCGGCGACGGTTTTTCTCTTAGGTGCGTTCTTTGCCGAATCATTGATCTTAGCCGAAACGGGCAACTCGGTTGGCGCTATTCAGATTGCCGGGACAGCACGACCGGCGCAATTGCCGTTCTTTATTGCCGCCTGTGATTTCACCTTGATCGGTGAAGAACTGTTTGCGGCCTCGGCCTATCTTTCGGATGAGCCCAAGGCGTTAGGATCTCTCAAGGGTCAGGATGTGGGCAAAGGGATTGCTATGGCGGCGATCATTATTGGTGTGACGTTGACCACGCTTGCGACCCTCACTGGCGCGGAGTGGATGAGCAGTGCTACGGAATTGATCAGGAGTTGGTTTGTCGTAACGGATTGACAGCATGAGACGAGAAATACCCCTCATCATAACAATTTCTGTCGGTTTCCTGGCGATTCTGTCATTTTTCAGTCCGCCATTTGAGCCGTTGGGTGAAGACTTCACGCTGTTTTTTGATATTATTGCTGTCTTTGCCTTTTTCTTAGGTGGCGGCAACCTGATGCGTGTTCATATTGACAAGCTTATCAAGCGCAAGAAAGATTGGGGTTTCTCGATTGTCACCTTGGTCGGATTCCTTGTTATGTTAGTGGCTGGATTGGGCAAGATCGGCGCCGAGAGTATAACTTCGGATATCACCCGCGAAGGCCTGTTCTCAACTCTCTATTACAATGTGCATCTTCCGCTGGGGAGTACCATGTACGCCCTGTTGGCGTTTTTTGTAGCTTCGGCTTCTTATCGAGCTTTTCGGGCCAAGAATCGCGAAGCGACCGTATTGCTCATCGCCGCTTTCATTATCCTACTTGGTAGTACGCCGATTGGCCAGATGCTCACCAATTGGATGCCGGAAGGAATGTCTATTCTGGAGATTCCCAACTTAGCGGTCTGGATTATGAGTTCACCAAATCTTGCGGGACAGCGTGCTATCATGATTGGCATTGGACTCGGCGTGGTGTCTATGTCGCTACGGTTAATTCTGGGTATTGAACGCACTTACCTGGGTAAAGACAGTGGGTAATATCGGTCCCATAATCGTTCTGGCGCTTATTGCCGCAGGTCTTGTCTGGCTGTTGCTTCGTGCCCTGAAAGGCCAGGAAGTAGATCGCAGGGTGATCTTTGCCTTTATTCTGGTTTCGGTGGCGGCGCCACTGCTTATGCCCGTGACGTTTAAGGCAAAACCGACGCCGATCGTGAGAGCGCTTTTCGATGCCATTGATGAACTCCCCGAGGGATCACGAGTACTACTGTCATTTGATTTTGATCCGCCGATGTCACCCGAAGTACAGCCGATGGCTGATGTGATCACGCGCCATGTGCTTGCCAAAAAACATCAAGCGATTTGCATGACTCTCTGGGCTACCGGGCAGGCGCAGTTTAATATCACCATGAATGACGTAATTAAAACTGATTTTCCTAACCTGGTGGAAGGTGTCGACTGGGTCAACATGGGTTACAAGGCAGGGAACGAGGGCGTGCTCAACGTTATCCGCACCGATTTCAAGAAAATGTTCCCTACTGATGCCAACTCGATTCCGTTTGACAGCATTCCGATTCTCCGAGGGGTTCGCTCCTGTGGGGACTTTGATCTGATAATCTCGCTGGGTGGCGGCCGTCCCGGTCTGAAAGAATGGGTGCTGTTTGTGGGTGATCCGACCGGCGTTCCGATAGGGGCCGGAGTGGCGGCTGTGGTGGCACCGCAGTTGTACCCCTACTATCCGCGCCAACTGGTTGGTCTGCTTGGTGGCGTCAAAGGCGCGTCCGAATATGAAAGCCACTTCCGCGACAACTATGAGCAGTACCGCGACATGCCGACGCCGGCGATGGTTATGATGGGTCCGCAGACAGTAGCTCACATCGTTATTATGGCGTTTATCGTGATAGGCAATGTCTTGTTCTTCCTGGCCCGGAGGAAGGAAGGCCAGTCATGAAGCGAACCAGTTTGATCGTATTTGCGGTGGTGTGTCTCATCTTTGTTCTGAGTTGGGTACTCAAGGCGGGTACTATCGACGGCGACAATGCGATCCAAGACGCTTTTCTTGTGACACTGGCCTCGTTCCTGACGCTGGCAATTATGTCCTTTATGTATAAGGACAACGCGTATTACAAATTTGCGGAGCACTTGTTCGTCGGCGTGTCGGCGGCTTACTGGATGTGTGTCGGCTTTTGGTCAACTATTGTCGGTAATTTGGTACCACGCTTATCCGAGGGACTTTCGGAGGCGTTTGGAGTGCCTTATTTGGGCGGCGAACTTGATTTTGGTTTCCTGACCCTGCCGTATCCTCTGTTGTATTTCATCCCGATCATTCTGGGAGCCTTCCTCCTGTTCCGTCTGGTGCCCAAAGTAGGCTGGTTGTCACGCTGGCCGCTGGCGTTTATCGTCGGCACTTTTGCCGGGCTGAATCTGGTTCGTTACCTGCGGTCAGATTTCATGAGCCAGATTTCTTCTACTTTTGTGCCGCTTCTGGTTGATTGGCATGGCTTCGGCCATTTCTTTGCCAACTTCTCACTCGCCGCTGACGGTCAATTTGTTGCGATGTTTTCCAATTTGGTCATTTTCCTTGGGGTTGTCTGCGGGTTGATCTATTTTTTCTTCTCAAAAGAACACACCGGTCTGTTTGGTAAGGCTTCTCGGGTCGGTATTTGGATATTGATGATTACATTTGGCGCTTCGTTTGGTTACACCGTAATGGGTCGTATTTCTCTCCTGGTGGGGCGTCTGACATTTCTGTTTAAAGATTGGTTAGGAATAATTAGTTAGTTTTTCCTCTTTGGTAAAGGTTGCCATATGAGAAGTATTATTACTTTTGTTGCTGTGCTGTCGCTATGCGTCGGCGCAACGGCTCTGGCGCAAACCGATTCGGTTTTGGTTGACTCGGCGGGTGTTACCCCGGTTCAGCCACCACCGGCTCCGGTCACCAACTTGCAGGCGGTCGATACCGATAACGATCACGGTCATTCTATAACTTTGACTTGGGATCTTTCTGTCGATGATGGTAAGGGACAGAATAATGTCCTGTCGTACCAGATATTCCGCTGGTTCCCATCTTTGATGGATCAAGTTGACTCACTGCGTGGTGAGCGGTCCAACGCTCGATCGACTATGCGGGCGTTCCGGTCGGATATCCCCAGAGCTGAACATGCGCTTAATGAACTGCGGGAAGACCCCGGCAAGCTTGAGTCGATTCGGTTTGAAGTATCGATTCCGGCAGACGACAGTGCGTTTGTGCTGACCACCGACTATGCTATCACGGCTCTGCAGGACACGATTGCTGTGATGACCGCCCGGTTGCCGGAAATCAAGGACGGTTTGGAACCGCTCCAGATTCGATTTGAGGAAGCACTCGCGCAATTACCCGAGGCTCACAACCAGTATCCGAACGACGGAGACTGGGAATACCTTGGAGCGGTTGTGGCTGGCAACACCAGCTATGAGAACTCCGGATCCAAGGATTTCACTGCGCCTGATTTCTTCCCCGACTACACTGATTTGTATTACCGGGTAGAAGCGGTGTCCGCTGATACTACGCTACGCTCCGAAGCGATCCTAGTTGGTCCGGTGCATAGTTCAGGTCAGTGGTTTCACACTGGCAAGATTCCGGTCCTGATCTTCGTGCTGGTATTCTTTGTACTCACGGTGTTGTTTGTTCAGGTGGCCAAGAAGGGCAAGGAGTTGTATGTCCGACCATTAGCCGGTATTGAGGCTGTCGATGATGCCATAGGTCGTGCTACCGAAATGGGACGTCCCATCTTGTACGTTCTTGGGCTGGGTTCTGCCGATATGGTGGCAACTATCGCGTCGTTTACCATATTGGGTCGAGTGGCAAAGAAAGTGGCCGAGTATCAAACGCCGATCATTGTTCCGTGTTATGATCCGATCGTTATGGCCGTAGCTCAGGAAGTGGTAAAATCATCTTATCTGGACGCTGGTCGTCCGGATGATTACGATGAAGATGCGGTTCACTTTGTTACCAATCTGCAGTTTGCCTACGTGGCCGCGGTGAACGGAACCATGCTTCGCGAACTGCCAGCCACCAATATATATATGGGTAAGTTTTTTGCCGAGTCACTGCTTTTGGCAGAGACTGGCGCGTTGGCCGGATCAATCCAGATCGCTGGCACCGATGAAATTGCCCAGATTCCGTTTTTCATCGTGGCGTGTGATTACACGCTTATTGGTGAAGAGTTATACGCCGCCTCCGCCTACCTGGGACGTGAGCCGATTCTACTTGGTTCGCTCAAAGCTCAGGATTGGGCTAAAGCGGCGATTGTGATTATTGCTATTGTGGGTATGCTCACAACGGCGTTCGGGTGGCCCGGTTTTGCCGAGGCTTTCCATGTGTCGGGTTAGGAGATAGCAGAGAATGAAACAACAATTTCCAAGATTACTGGTTCTTGTCTTCGGCGCCTTTCTGCTGTTCCAGTTTTTTATGCCGCACGAAAAATCCGAGTGGCTCTACGAGTACCTTCTCGACTGGATCATCATCATTGGTATCTTTGCCCTTGCAATCGGTATCTGGTCGCTGATAAGAGTGCACGTGGATAAGATCAAGAACAAGAAAATAGGCTGGCAATACTCGTATGTTACTCTGGCCGGTCTGGTTGGCTTTATCGTCTTTGGGTTCACGATTAGAAACGGTGCCGAATGGGGCTGGTATTTCCCTTTCGTGTTGTCGGTGGTAGGTATGTTTCTGATGATCATTCAGGCGATGGCCTCACGCGCGAAAGTAGCAATGTTTGCCGGACTGGCGGGGGTGTTTGCCCTGACTGCGCTGTTGATAGGTATCTTCGACAAAGCCTTCAGTTTTCATTTCGCCACGTCCGAGGGGTTGCAGGCCTACATGTTCGTCCACTCGTTTGACTTCATCCTGATTCCAATCTTCGCCACCATGTTTTCGCTGTTGGCTTTCTTCATTGCGTCGGCCGCTTATCGCGCTTTCCGAGCGCGGAGCATCATGGCGACGCTTCTGCTCCTGTCGGCGATTATTGTAATGTTACGTTTCAACCCCTACCTGGAACCGGTTTTTGGCAGTTACATCTCGCAAACCTCCAGCTGGCTTATGAACGTGCCCAACCTGGCCGCTCAGAGAGCTATCGTTATGGGGGTTGGGTTGGGGATTGTAGCCACCGGGTTGAAAGTGATCCTGGGCATTGAACGAAAGTATATGGGTTAGAAAGGAAGACCGATTATGAATATTTTTGATAAAATGATGTCGCTTGATCGGCGCTGGGTCTTCCTATTTCTCATCGTTGTGTGCGTCATAGCCTACATCGTGCCATTCGAAGTTCCAATTATCGTAGAACCGGAAGTGCGGTCGATCTTCAACTTTATCGACACCCTGCCTAAAGGTGCGATAATGTTCATACCTCTTGACTATGATCCAGGTTCAATGGCGGAGTTGCATCCGATGACCTGGGCCATTGTCGAGCAATGTTGGCGCAAGGAACTGAAAGTGCTTATGACTGCCCTGTCGCAGAACGGGCCGGGCATGGCCGATCAGGCATTGCGTGATATTGCCGATTCGATGCTGGTGGAGAAGACCTACAACGGTGTCACTTACCCGCCACGCGAAATTATCAACGGTATCGACTACTGTTTCTTAGGTTACAAACCATATCCTTCGATGGTTATGTTGGCTATGGGGCAGAATTTCCGTCTGCCGTTCCCGCTCGACTATTACGGCGTACCGCTGGATTCACTGCCAATGATGCAGGGTGTTAACAACTTTGATGATATCGCCGGGGCGGTTAATATCTCCGGCACCAACTCAACTGACTACTGGATTTCCTACGCTCAGGGCAGGTTTAATTTCCCGCTGGCAATTGGTGTGACCGGGGTTTCGACCGCTCAGTACTATCCGTATCTTGGGTCAGGACAGATATTCGGTATCATGGGCGGTATGCTTGGTGCGGCTGAATACGAAGAGTTAGCCGACAATCCGGGTAATGCCAAAGATTCCATGCGAATACAGTTGGCCGCTCACTTGGTGATTATTGGCTTTGTGATTATTGGCAACGTGGGGTATTTCATGAATCGACGACAAAAGAAACGTATGCAACGGGAAGGGAGATAGTCATGGATTTTACGACTTTTCTCTGGACGACGTTTGCCGCTTTCCTGACGCTGTGTACGTTCTCATTTCTTTACAAGGATAATCCGTTCTACAAGTTTGCCGAGCATTTGGTTGTGGGCGCCGCCGCCGGCTATTTCACGATCATTCTATGGCACAACGGTATGATTCCGAAACTGATGTATGATCGTTTGGATGATGGCAGTCCCTGGTTCCTATATCTTGATTCCAGCGCTCCCTGGTATCTGTTGCCGGCCATTCTGGGTATGTTGATGTGGACCAGGTTCTCCAAGAATTATTCCTGGATCTCGCGCTGGCCTCTGGCAATGTATATCGGTATCGGTGCCGGTGCCGCGGTGCCACTTGAGATGAAAGCCCGTGTGAACGAACAATTGGTGGCGATGATGGCACCGATCAACTGGTCAGATTTCTTCGGTCACGGTGGCTTCAATCTTCTCGATGCCACGTCCGGTTTGTCTCAACTGCTGGTCTTTGTCGGTACGCTTTGTGCCTTGATCTATTTCTTCTTTTCCAAGGCGCATACCGGTGTGTTTGGTGGCATGGCTAAGTTCGGTATCTGGATCCTGATGATCGGTTTTGGCGCATCATTCGGTTTTACTGTGATGGCGCGAATATCATTGTTTATCAACCGGATGCAGTACCTCGATCAACAATGGATAGTGGCGGCTCTGGATCTGGGGGATACACCCAACGAAGCGTATCATTGGGGTTTCCCGTTCTTCTTCTATTTGCTAATAGCAGTGGTGGTTGGTTATACGATTATTGAAATCTACCGTCACGTGACTTCTAAAGACGTCACTTCGCCGCAATAGTAGCATGAGAGTTTGAACTACTCTGTTTTAGAAAAGCTCGTCTCATAAGAGGCGGGCTTTTTCTTTTGGTTTTTTTTGTGCGGTGCGCAAATTTCTATTGATCCTAAAGTACTTCTGTTTGTATAATAAGATGGAACCAATCGGCTCGCTCTCGATTTTTCATAGCTTGAGGTACAACTAATCCGGACAATATATCCTTAAGTGTCAATTATTGTGTCGTGTAATTGAATGTCTCGCAAGTGGTTGTGGCGCGTCATCTTTTTTGTGCATGTTAACCTGTTAGGCCATAGGTAGATATCAATAAAAAAATGAGCGCAACAACAAATTTCGCTTGACATACAGGTAAATATTTCCTAAGGTTGCTTGTGGAAGGAACCGTCGATTGTGCCATAGTTGTTTTATAGGGTAGCAAGACGAAACACAGGGAAAGTGAGGTGGTTTGATGGCTCGAACCAAAAAGTCAGAAACGGCAGGGAAAAAGAAGGCCGTTGCCAAGAAGGATCCCCCCCCTCAGCCCGAGTCTAAGTTGGGTACCGCTGAGGCTCGCCGGGAATACCAGCGGCGGTACTACCAGACGCACAAGGAGAAGGCCAAGGAGTATCAGCGTCAGTACAATTTGACGCACAAGAAAAAAGCTCGGATAGGGCACGGTAAATCCAATATGATTGCCTCGCGTGAGGTGGTTCGTTCAACATTTAACACCAACGACCTCATGCATTCTCCGGTCGAAAAGACCCTGAAAATGTTGGAGAAAATTATTAAGGGCGAACGCCTGTTTACTATGTGAGTCTGGTAGGTCTGGGCGGCAATTATAAGTCTGGGTAGTTGAGGGCGGTTGGGTTCTTAACTACCCTTTTTTATTGCGTTTCAGGAGTTAAGCCGTTTACTTTATCATTCGATAGAAAGAGAAAAGTAGCTCCAATCCAATATAGGTATAGGGGGCATTATTATGCCAGCAAAGAAGGCGAAGAAGACAAAAGCGAAAGCAGGCAGGAAGACCAGCGTGGGAGCAAAAACAACTAACAAGACTAAGACCAAAAAAACTGTGGCTAAAGCAAAGAAGGCTTCGGCCAAGACAAAAGTGAAATCTGTCAAATATCCGAAATCCTGCTATTTCTTCGGAAAGGGCAAGGCTGAAGGTAACTCAGAAATGCGTGACCTGTTGGGTGGTAAAGGTGCCGGTCTGGCTGAAATGACCAACGCTGGTATACCGGTTCCGCCTGGGTTTACTATTACGACAGACGTCTGTAACCTATTCTACGATGAAGGGATGGCGGTGCCGGCGGCGATCGAAACCGAGATGGAAGCCTATTTGGAACGTCTCGAAAAAGTGACTGGTAAAAAGATTGGCGATCCGACCGATCCGCTCCTTGTTTCGGTACGTTCTGGTGCCAAATTTTCGATGCCGGGTATGATGGATACGGTACTTAACCTTGGTTTGAATGAAGAAACCGTGAAGGGTTTGGGCGAGAAGACGGGCAACGAACGATTTGCACTGGACAATTACAGACGGTTCATACAGATGTTCGGTAATGTTGTTCTGGGTATCGACAAGGATCTCTTTGAGGATGTTATCACCAAGAAGAAAAAAGATAAGCGTATTCGTCAGGATAGTTCGCTTCAGCCTGTCGATCTGAAGGATATTATTAAAAAGTTCAAGTCGATTGTTAAGCGGAAATCCGGAGAACCGTTCCCGGACGATCCCCGGGTGCAACTCAAAATGTCCCGCGATGCCGTATTCCGCAGTTGGAACAATCCGCGAGCCATTACTTACCGCAGGCTTAACGATATTGAGGCTGGCTTGGGTACGGCAGTGAATATCCAAACTATGGTTTTCGGTAACATGGGTAAACATTCTGGTACCGGTGTGGGCTTTACCCGTAATCCGGCTACTGGAGACAGGGAATTCTATGGTGAGTTCTTGATCAATGCTCAGGGTGAAGATGTGGTTGCTGGTGTGCGTACCCCACAGCCTTTGGTGGAGCTCAAGGGTGAAATGCCCAAAGTGTACAAGCAGTTAAAAGAGATCACCGACCGCTTGGAGAGGCACTATCGTGATATACAGGATTTCGAGTTTACTATCCAGGAAAACGAGCTCTTCATGCTCCAGACCCGGTCCGGTAAACGAACGGCGCAAGCCGCTATCAAATCCGCGGTCGACATGGTTAAAGAGAAGCTGATTACTCGCGAAGAGGCGCTTCTGAGAATAGATCCGGCTCAGCTCGATCATTTGCTTCATCCTCGTATTGACCCTAAGGCGAAGTACAATGTTCTCGCGACCGGACTTGCGGCTTCACCAGGTGCGGTGACTGGTCACGTGGTGTTCACGGCTGAAGATGTTGTTCGCCTGGGTTCCAAGCATGCAACGATTCTGGTCCGCCAGGAAACCAGCCCGGATGATATCGAGGGCATGAATGTCGCGGTCGGTATTCTTACTTCACGTGGAGGTATGACTTCGCACGCCGCCGTAGTTGCCAGAGGTATGGGCAAGTGTTGTGTAAGTGGTGCCGAAGCGTTACGGGTGAATGTGTCCAAGAAGATATTCCAGGTTGGTCGTTTGACGATCAAAGAAGGCGACACGATTACGCTCAATGGCTCAACAGGTGATATCATTCAGGGTAAGGTCGATACTATCGAACCTGAACTCTCGGGTGAATTTGCTGAGCTGATGAAATGGGCTGATGAAACTCGGACCTTGGGCGTACGTGCCAATGCTGATATTCCGCGGGATGCCAAGCAGGCGGTAAAATATGGCGCCGAGGGGATCGGCCTGTGCCGCACCGAACATATGTTCTTTGCAGAAGACAGGATTCCGATCGTACAGAAAATGATTCTGGCCGACAGCACCGAAGAGCGTCAAGAGGCACTGGCTCAGTTGCTACCGCTCCAGAAGAAAGACTTCAAGGGATTGCTTGATGTTATGCAGGGTTACCCTGTGACAATCCGTACCCTGGATCCGCCACTTCATGAATTCCTTCCGAAACACCACGAGGTCGAAGCCAAAATTGCGGCTCTGGATAAGAAGGATGATAATTACGAAGAAGACCTTGAAGCGTTGGAGAAGACTCTTGGACGGCTGGAAGAATTAGCCGAATCCAATCCGATGCTGGGACACCGTGGCTGTCGTCTGGGCATTTTCTACCCGGAAATTACTGAAATGCAGGTGCGGGCAATATTGGAAGCGGCCAGCGATCTGCAACGACAGAAGAAGGACGTCTTTCCGGAAATTATGATTCCTCTGGTCGGACATGTCAACGAGTTCAAGCACCAGAAGGAAGTGGTGGATCGGATCGCACGCGAGGTCACGGCCCGCAAACGCTCCAAGGTTCTGAACTACACGGTCGGTACTATGATTGAAGTACCGCGCGCCGCTCTTACTGCTAATGAGATTGCTGAGGAAGCTGAATTCTTCAGTTTCGGAACCAATGATCTAACGCAAATGACTATGGGTTTTTCGCGCGATGACTCGGGTCGGTTCCTTAATTACTATGTTGAAACCGGTATTCTGCCCAAGGATCCATTTGTTTCACTTGATATTGAGGGAGTGGGGCAGTTGGTTACTATGGGTGTCGAGAAAGGTCGCTCGGTTCGACCTGATTTGAAGGTTGGTATTTGTGGCGAGCATGGTGGTGATCCGGCCTCGATTGATTTCTGCCATCGGATAGGTCTCAACTATGTTTCCTGTTCGCCGTATCGCGTACCGATCGCCCGTCTGGCTGCGGCTCAGGCGGCTATCAGGCATACACCTTCAAAGAAGAAGAAGGCTAAGAAATAAAAGAGTGATTACGACCTATCAACGGAGATTGTAAATAATCTATGAGGCAGGAACTTGATGCCATTTTTCGTCCACGATCGGTAGCCGTTATCGGTGCTACCCCTCGACCGGGGACTATTGGTCGGGAGACGCTTAATAACGTCTTTGCGGCTGAATTTAAGGGGAAGGTATTTCCCGTCAACCCACGTTACGAGGTTATCCATTCAGTCAAGTGTTACTCGACTGTGCTGGATGTCCCTGACGCGGTTGATTTGGGCGTAATCATTGTACCCAAGCAGTATGTCCAGGACACCGTGCGTCAGTGCGGTGAGAAGGGCGTAAAGGGGCTGGTGGTAATTTCGGCCGGATTCTCCGAAGTTGGAACCGAAGGAAAAGCTCGTGAGCGCGAGGTGTTGAAGGTCGTGCGTGATTACGGTATGCGCATGATTGGGCCGAACTGCTTCGGTGTGGTCAATGCCGATCCGGATATTTGTCTCAATGTTACGTTTGGTAAGATTTTTCCGAAGCATGGCAATGTTGGCTTCATAACTCAGTCCGGAGCTATGGGCGAGGCAGTTATGAACCAGGCGGCCGAACTCGGTATAGGGTTCTCTAAGATTGCGTCAATCGGTAACAAGGCTGATATTTCATCGAACGACATCCTTACATATTTTAAGGATGATGATCAGACAGAGATTATCCTACTCTATCTTGAGAATTTTGGTAACCCTCGAAATTTCACCAGTATTGCGGCCGAAGTCTCCCGCTTCAAACCGATCGTAGCGGTGAAGTCTGGTCGGACTATGTTGGGGGCCAAGGCGGCGTCATCACATACCGGTGCTTTAGCCGGACTGGATGTTGGTGTCGATGCCCTTTTTGAGCAGGCTGGAATCATGCGGGTCGATACGATTGAAGAGTTGTTTGATGTCGCCGCTTTCCTTTCACGCCAAAAGATACCCAAGGGTAACCGGGTTGTGGTGGTGACCAATGCCGGTGGACCTGGTATTCTTGCAACCGATGCGCTGATAGCTCATGGCATGAGCATGCCGGATCTGAAAGCGAGCACGATCAAAGAAATGAAGAATTTCATTTCGGCCGATGCTTCCTATGCCAATCCAATGGATATGGTTGCCGGAGCAGGGCCAACCGAATATTTCAAAACCCTCAATGTTATCAAAAAAGACAGCCGTTTCGATACGATTCTGACTATCTTCCTGGCACCGGTAACCGTTGATGAGTTAGACGTGGCTAAGAATATCCACACCGCACTCAAGAATACCGACAAAGCGGTGGCCGCTTGTCTTATGGGGGCGGGGGAGAAGAAGTCCGGCATTGATTATCTCAATGCTCACGGAATGCCAACCTATATTTTTCCGGAAGCGGCCGCCAAGGCACTGTCTATTGTAGATAACTACCGTAAGTGGCTGGATAGCCCTAAGGGCAAACTGAAGACTTTCAAGGTTAATTTTGATACGGCCCGCAGTATCTTTGATCGCCATTTAGCCGATGGATCTTCGGCTATTGTAGGTGAGGACGCTATGGAAATCCTCAAGGCCTACGGCATTCAAGCGGCTGGTTATGAATATGCTTTCACTGTTAAGGAAGCTGTAGCTGTGGCGAAAAAGCTGGGTTACCCGGTAGTGATGAAAATCAACACCCCAACAATTCTTCATAAGACTGAAGCGGGTGGGGTGATGGTCGATATCCGTTCTGATACCGAGGTCAGGAAAGCATTCACCGAATTGCGCTCAAGAGTTGGCAAACTCAAAAAAGGCGATAAGTTCTCAGTGGTAATGCAACAGATGATCTCAGGATCAGTCGAAACTGTTATCGGAATGACAACCGATCCGTCTTTCGGGCCGCTGATTATGTTCGGTTTGGGTGGTATCTACGTTGAAGTTATGAAAGATGTCGCTTTCCGTATCCATCCGCTGACGCCGCAAAAGGCGCGAAGGATGATCAAGTCGCTGAAATCGTATCCATTGTTGACCGGGTTCCGTGGCGCTCCGCCGGTGGATATCGCTATTATTGAAGATACCCTGTTGCGTATATCCCAACTGGTTAAGGACTTCCACTGTCTGTCAGAAATCGACATTAACCCGTTTATTGTGTCGGACGATCGGAGCAAGTGTGTGGCTGTTGATGCTCGGTTCATTTTGCGACAGGAGTAGAACTGAACCGACGCACAGTTTACGCACGAGCGTTTATGATAATTTAGTCGACCCCGGTTCCTACGGAGATTTACAATGCGTTATGAAGTAAAGTCACTCGGCGCCTGGGCTTTTGTTAAAGTCTCGTTTTTTCTTAACCTGATTATCGGTTTTGTTTTCGGTTTACTGTATGCCGGTTTTATGGCACTCATGCTGGCTATTAGTTCGGCCATGCCATTTGATGATGTCGGACAGATGCCGTTTGATACTGACATCATTGGACCGATGTTTTTTATTTTGCTACCGTTCATTTTTGCTGTTGGTGGGGCCATATTTCAAACGCTTTTTGGCCTTATCATAATCGGAGCTTACAATCTAATTGCTAAGTTTGTGGGTGGCATTGAGATGACTCTCGATCCGGTTGAGCAGACCCAGCCAGTTCATACTGAGCCGATGCAACCCCCCCCTCCTCCGCCACTACCGGCCCCTGACCTACCGCCATCAAATCCTAATTCGGAGACACCATGAGCGACCCCAACGTGAGAGTCCGCATTGCCCCATCGCCAACCGGATATCTTCATGTCGGTACGGCTCGAGCCGCCTTGTTCAATTATCTGTTTGCTCGGCACACCGGAGGGGAATTTCTGGTTCGGATCGAGGATACCGATAAGAAACGTTCCAAGGAAGAGTTCATTCAACCGATTATTGATGGCCTCAAGTGGCTCGGTCTTGATTGGGACAACGATTTGATCTACCAGTCGCAGAGAGAAAATTTCTACGCCAAACAGCTTGAAAAATTTGTCAAGACCGACTACGCTTACTACTGTTTCTGTTCCAGGGAAGAACTCGACGCCAGGCGCAAGAAGGCTATTGCTGAAAAAGGGGATACTCGCTACGATCGCACCTGTCTGGCTTTGTCTGATGATGAGGTTAAGGCACGTATAGCCGCTGGCGAAAAACCGGTGGTGCGGATTAAAATTCCGGATGGGGATGTGGTTTACGATGATTTCCTTGCCGGACAACTGACTCGTAGTAGCAACGATATCGAAGATTTCATCGTCGCCCGGTCAGACGGCAGTGTAACTTACAATTTTGCGGTGGTTGTTGACGATCACGATATGGGCATCACGCATGTCATTCGCGGCAACGATCACATCACCAACACGTTTAAGCAGGTGGTCTTGTATCAGGCGATGGGGTACGATCTGCCGGTTTTCTGCCATGTGCCGTTGATCCTGCGTCCGGACAAGAGTAAAGTCTCAAAACGAAAAGGCGACAAAGCTATAGGCGACTACCGTGATGACGGTATTTTGCCGGAGGCGATGTTTAACTATCTGGCGCTTTTGGGTTGGTCGCCCAAGACTGACCGCGAACTGTACTCACCGGCCGAATTGGTAGAGATGTTTGATATCAATAATCTCAACAGTGCCAATACCGTGTTCGATATGGACAAGCTACTGTCTTTTAATAAGTCTTACATTCAGGAGATGAGCGACCACGACCTGGCCGCACTCGCCGCACCGATACTGGTCGAGGCAGATCTGACTACCAAGTACTGGCTGGAGACAAGATGGGAGTACCTTCGGCAGGTTGTCGATCTATTGAAACCACGCATCAAGTCTATCGCGGAATTGGCTGTTCAGGGCGGGTATTTCTTCAAGTTTGATGGTGAGTACGAAGAAAAAGCGGCCGCCAAGCATTTTACTCCTGAGAGTGCCGAACTTCTTGAAGAGTTGACCAGTCGTTTTGAGCAGTTGACGAGTTTCACCGAAGAAACCACCGATGCCGCCCTTACCGAATTGGCTGAGTCGCACGATCTGAAGAAAGCCAAAATCATTCACCCGACTCGTCTGGCGGTTTCCGGGATCTCCAAAGGGCCTGGATTGTACGAGATGTTGGTTGTATTAGGTCAGCCAGTTGTCGTGGAGCGAATGAAACAGGCCGTGGAGTTTATCAAGCGTAAAGCCAAGTGATTTGTGACTATGTATTTCTCTTTGCCTGAAGAATACCGTGAGGCTAATGCGGCTACTCTCAATAATAGGATTGAAGAAGCTCGTAGCAGGCTGGGTCACCGACTTTGTTTGTTGGTGCACCACTACCAGCGAATGGAAATAGTTGCCCACGCCGATTACCTGGGCGACAGTTATGCCCTGTCGAAACTGGCGGCCGGACAAAAAGACGCCGAGATAATTATTTTCTGCGGCGTACATTTCATGGCTGAATCAGCCGATGTCCTCACCTCTGATCAGCAAATGGTCTACCTGGCCAACCCGTTAGCTGGTTGCCCAATGGCCGATATGGCTGATATGGCAGATGTGCTCGAAGCCTGGGAATACCTCAAACCGTTTGGCGGGGCCGATCAGTTTATGCCGGTTTCGTATATGAACACCACCGCCGGTCTCAAAGCGTTTACCGGTCGAAATGGTGGTTTGATATGTACTTCATCGAATGCCAGGGCCGCCCTGGAATATGCTTATGACCGACGCGATAAAGTTTTCTTTTTTCCCGATGAAAATCTCGGTATGAACACCGGAAATCAGCTTGGTCTTAAACCGGAAGAAATGGTCATCTGGGATTTCTCTCGCCAGAACGGCGGCTTGACCGAAGACGAAATCGCACAGGCTCGCCTGATTCTCTGGAAGGGTCATTGTCATGTCCATACCAATTTTACGGTAGACCAAATTACTCATATCCGACAAGAATACCCCGACGTGCAGGTTATTGTCCATCCCGAGTGCATACCTGATGTGGTTGACGCGGCTGATGGGGCCGGTTCTACCAGGTACATAGTTGAGTATTGCGAAAAGGCGACTGCCGGTTCGGTGATTGCGATTGGTACCGAAGTCAACCTGATCCACCGCATGGCCGAAGAATACCCCGACAAAACGATTCTCCAGTTGTCGGGTGAAATTTGTCCGGTCTGTGCCAACATGTACCGCACTACGCTCAACGATTTGGCTTATTGTCTGGACCATCACGCCGACCTGAAACCGATCAGGGTACCCGAGTCAGACCGAGCCGATGCCTTGCTGTCACTCCAGCGGATGCTCGAAATCGGCTGAGAACGGAAGCACTGGGATTCCGAAAGTGATTTCCGCCGCCGGTTCCAACTTTTCACGCACCGCTGTCATCACCTATCTGATTACTCTGGGAGCTATCTTTGCCGCTTCATTTTTCCCGGAGCAACGCCTTTGGGGGCTGAGTTGGTACGGGTACTTTGATTGGTACCTCTGGCTCGTGCTGGCTGTGGCAGTCTTGATTGTACCGGTCGTGATGTTCGGTTGGCGTCAGAATTATGACCGACCTGACACCGCTCCATCGTCCGGTCGTTCTCTGTCTCCTCTGCTCGTTTTCCTGATAATTATTGTCGCAGGTGCCGCGTTCTATTTCTTTCGTTGCCAGACTCATTTTTTGGGTGACGGCTACCAGTTGTTGTCATGGCTCCAGAACGGGGTGAATCACAAACCATGGGAGAAGGGGACGTTTCTGGTCCTTAACTCAGTGTATCAACTATTAGGTGGCACCGGTGAAAGTGCCGCTCGATTTGCACTTCAGATCGTCTCTTGTTCATCCGGACTGATCTTGTTGTTGGCCACCGCGGTCACCGCTACTCGCCTGTATCATACTACTGTGGATCGCATGTTGTTCATACTTGGAATTGCAACCGGCGGGTATATGTTACTTTTCTTCGGTTATTTTGAGTCTTACCCGCTTTTCGTGATGTCCGTGGGTTTATTTGGGCAAGTCGGTCTGTTGGTTGAACGAGGCCGAGCGCCTCGCTGGCTTCCGCTGATCCCGTTGGCGCTCGCGGCTCTGTTTCACATTTTTGCCGTCGTTTTGATTCCGGCGGCTATTTTCATTCTGTTGCACGGCAGTTCCTGGGGCAACCGGATTGCCTCCATGAAACGATCGACGCTGGTTATTTTATCAGCTGGCATAGTTGCCGTAAGTCTCGCGGTCTTTTTCTATCTGTATCTGAACTCGTTTTTCTTTCGGTTCACAATTGTGCCGCTCTGGCCCGATCAACATACGGTCGAGGGTTACTGGTTGCTTTCTGCGAAGCATTTGTTCGATTACGCCAATCAACTGTTTTTGCTATTGCCGGGGGTTCTGATTCTGGTTTCGTTGTTTTTTTCAGCTCGGACGCGGGCGCGTGTGCTACAACCTGATTGCCTGTTTCTGTTATTTGTCCTGGTGCCTTCGCTTGGTCTTGTGTTTCTAATAAACCCCGGCTTAGGTATGCCGCGTGATTGGGATCTGTTCAGTTTCGCCGGCATTCCGCTGACGTTGCTATTTTACTACCTGCTTCTTGATCGTGACGGCCCACGGAATGGCGTCCGCATCGCTGTCTTGGGCATTACTCTCGGCCTGCTCCTGCTCGGTCCGAGGGTGGCGACACAGGTTGACCCAGAGCTTGGTGTCGCGCTTTTTGACCGCTACGCCGCGCTGGATCGCATTAAGAATAGGACTGGTCGCTTCATTCTCGGAGAGTATCTCAAGAAGCATAATCGCGAAGATGAGGCCCGGCGGCGCGAGCTTCAGAACAATTTGGTGTTTCCACAGGAGGGGTGGAACATAGAGGGGTGGGAGTACATCCAACGGGATCAGATGGATTCCGCGATGATGAAATTTCGACAGGTCATACGGTTTGATCCCTCGTTCTACACGTCCCTGGCCAATCTCGGCGTGGCCTACGCCAACCTGGAACAGTATGATTCCGCCCTGTACTATCTTGAAGTAGCGGCGGCTCGCATGCCGTTCAACCCTGACACCTACAACAATCTTGGCGGTGTTTACTACAGTATGGGTGACTTTGACAAAGCAGAGAAAATCTGGAAAGATGCCATCGACTTGACCCCTGAGAATTTCCAGTTCCTTGAATACCTGGCACAATTGTATCAGCAACAGAATCGTGTGGAGGATTATGAAGCGATCCTGATAGAAATAGCCTGGCTAAAGGAAGCACCGCTCGAATACGTCACCCGAGCGGCAGAGGTTTATTTGAAGCGAGGTCAGTACGAACCAGCCGGACGCGCCTTCCAGCGGGCGCTTTCAATGGGATTTGATTCAGCCGTTGTCAGGCAACTTCAGATACAGTATCCCAAGTTAAATGTGCTTCGTTAGGGACAGTTATTGCTCAGCTTTCTTTCGCAATTTAGCCACACCCAGGATATAGATCACCAACCCAGCTATAAACAAACCGTAGGACACCACCTGGTTCCAGGTTGGGTGCATACCCCATAATTCAAAGTGCATCTCGGATTCGTAATACCGCACATACTCAATCACAAACCGGAACACTGCCTCGGTCATTAGCAAAATCGCTACGACCTGTCCGGTAAACTGCCTGCGCTTAATCATGAAGTGCAGGAGGATAAACAGTCCGAAGCCATAGAGTGAACTGTATAGCTGTGCCGGATGCAAATACTCAGTACCGAAAGTGTAATACGGAATTGAACCGACCGGGAACTGCACGCCCCAGGGGAGGTCGGTCGGGGTGCCGAAACAACATCCGTTGAGAAAACACCCGATACGACTGATTCCCAAACCAAGTCCAACGGTTGGAGCAAAATAGTCAAATATATCAAGTACGTTCACCTTCTTAAACCAGGCGTAAACGACCGAACCTGCGATTGCCAAAAGGACGCCGCCGTACAGATTCAAACCGGCGATCCCGAATTGGCCGGATTGGAACGGGTTGAATATCGCCCCCAGATTATCTGAGAAATCGGACCAATGCAGAATCGCATACGATAGCCGGGCACCGATCACCCCGCCGAAAATCATTATGTAAGCAAAGGACAAGAAAGTCTCGAACGGTTTGTTGTCGCGAACAGATAGTCGTTTGACATACCATACACCGACAATGAAAGTCAACGCCAAGAACACGCCCCAGGCGCGGATTGGTACTGGTCCAATATGGAACAATTCAGGATGCATTATCAGTCCTCATTTCTTTTATTTGATTGACCGATCCGATTGTTTCGGTTTGGTCGTAATATCTCCACACTAACCATACTGCCGCTACTCCGAGCAATGCCCCGACCAGTACGTCGCTGACGTAATGGAACCGCCCCCAGACTGTCCCCACGCTCAGCCCGGTGACAATTGGCAGGAGAATCCAGCCGGCCTTGCGGAAATAGCGGAAGCAGAAGATCAACGTCACCAGTGCCACACCGGTGTGCGATGATGGCATCGCTCCGCCTCGGACCGCACCATTGTCGATAACCAGTTCAACCAGTTGACGAAAGAACGGGCCTTCAACACTGTTGATGTATTGGTCGGCAAAAAACCAGCGGGGGCCTTCGATAGGGTAAAGCCAAAAAAGCAGATACGATGCGAAAAAGGTCAGGCTCGCCGCCGCCAGGTATTGTCTTATTATCCGGTACTCCTTCCGAAGGAAAGTTCGGGTCAGGAAACCGGGGATCATCAGGTAGTAGCAGAAATAACAGAACGAAAGCAGTTCGGTTACCCAGACGTTTAACAGTTCTCGGTCGATATAGATTGTTGGATTTTCACCGAACAACGAGTGTTCCCATGATACTAACCCGGCGTCAAGGAATTGGTCGAAGATCAGAAACATCTGTCCGCCGGTCACCCGATAGAATAAAGTAAACATGAAACCGGGGTACAACAGGCGCAGGAAGGCACTCCAACCGCCAGTCGATTCATCACAATAGCGCACTATTACAACTACCAGTACGGCCATGCCGATATAGAACACGATTTCACCCAGATACTCACCTATAGGGCGTCCCAGGAGCAATAGGAGAGCTGTCATCAGCAAACAGTAACCCAGGATGATACGATCAATCAGATAGACTGCGCGTGTTGTTTTCACTCCAACATTATTCAATAGATGGCTTCTTCCGTCGCATTCCGGTGCCGGCCACGATTAAGACAATCTCGCCTTTGACTGTGCGGTTGTCGATTGTTTCGATAATTTCACTCAACGGTCCCCGGATGAACTGCTCGAATTTCTTACTAATTTCACGTGCCAGGCAGGCATTGCGATCGCCATATACTTCCAGCATAGCGGCCAAACTTTTGTGAACGCGATGAGGCGACTCATAAAAAATCAGTGTATGTGGGAGAGTCTCAAGTTCGGTCAGGCGTTTTTCCCGAGCCGCCGATTTGTTCGGCAGGAAACCTTCAAAGAAAAAGCGGTCGGTTGGTAACCCGGAAGCTGTCAGCGCCGGGATTATTGCGCACGGTCCGGGCAAAGCGACCAGGTTCAATTTGGCATCGATAGCCGCACGTACTACCCGGTAGGCTGGGTCGGAGATACCGGGTGAACCGCCGTCGGTTATAACTGCTACGCTTTGGCCACCGCGAACAGCATCCACCAGCTTTTGGGCGCGATCTATCTCATTGAACTCGTGATAGCTGATGAGCTTTTTTTTGATATCCAGTTTCTTGAGCAATCCGCCACTGTTCCGGGTGTCTTCGCATGCCACCAGATCAACCGATGCCAGAACTTCGGCGGCGCGTGCCGTGACATCTCCCATGTTACCGATTGGAGTTGGAACCAGATAGATTGTGCCGGGAGTCTCTTGCATAATTTAGAGTGATCCGTCCAGGGTTACGTGGTTAGGTATCGACGCCCGACCGAGGGAAGCTTCAGGGGGGAGGTTTCGCTTGAAAGCGTTGCGGTTGAGTAATCCGACCACTCGCTTGATATGTTCCTCCCTGACCCCTGTTTCGAGCAGACTCGGCATTGAAGTCACCTGATCGTCGATGATTTTTCGCAAGATTGTGTCGATATCATCGTATGTCACGCCGATTTCCCCCTCATCAGTCTGATCTGTCCAGAGATCGGCGCTTGGCGGTTTAGTCAGGATCGATTCGGGAACACCCATTTTGTGAGCCAGAAGCCGGACTTCAGTTTTGTATAATTCCCCAATTGGGTTGATTGAACAGGCGGCATCGCCGTGAAGTGTGGTGTAGCCTAAGCAGATCTCGGTCCGATTGCCGGTTCCAAGAACCAGGCAATTGAGTTCGTGGGCAATGTCAAACAGGATAGACATCCGTTCGCGTGCCATCTTGTTGCCAGCTCTCAGGCGCAGGTCGTGAGTAATCTCCGGGTAGTAAGCGTCTATCATGGGAGAAATGTCGACAATGCGATGGTCAATTGCCAGTTTTTGCACAAGCTTTTTGGCATCGGTCTGCGAATTTGGCGCCGAGCTTTGATAGGGCATAATAATTCCCAAAACTCGCTCTGGTCCCACCGCCGCTACTGCGAGAGAGGCACTCAGGGCCGAATCGATACCGCCCGACAGGCCGATTACATAGCCAGTCAGTCCTGTTGCCTGCAACTGTTCGGCGATAAAATTCTTTATCAATGTGATTGACTGATCAATATTCAAAACGTATTCCTAATATGTTCTTTGGTGGAAACGATAGCGAATCGGTCGGAGTGATTCAAGCTAATTATCCTGACCTTGACGCCCCCACACAGAGAGGTTATATTAGTCACCCTTTTTTGAACGGAGGCTTGGGGTTATGAGTGTAAACAAAGCGATCCTGATCGGAAATCTTGGTAGTGACCCGGAATTGAAATATACGCCGGGTGGACAAGCGGTAGCCAATTTCTCGTTGGCGACCAATGAGCGTTGGACCGGTAAGGACGGTCAGAAAAATGAGAGAACCACCTGGCACAATATTGTGGCCTGGGGTAAACAGGCCGAACTGGCCAAGGAGTATCTTCGGAAAGGACGTCAAGTCTATATCGAAGGTCGTATCGACAACCGGTCGTATGACAAAAAAGACGGTTCAGGGAAAGGATACATCTCGGAAGTCGTTGTGCAGATGATCCAGTTCCTTGGTTCCCGTAGCGATACTGGTGGTGGTGGGGCACCCGGTGGTTCCGAACCGCCCCCGTCTGGACCGCCTCAAGGTTCCGCCGGTGACGATGACCTTCCATTCTGATCGGGCGTCGTACAATTGACACGTAAAGGCCCTATTCGTAGGGCCTTTTTCTGTTGGGTGAATGCACACAAAATGTCAGATTTTGGACTAAATTCAAGCTGGACTTGACCCGAATTGTTATGGGTGACGAGTGGATGCAGAGGTCTGACTGCTGGCCAATGTTCAGTTCCTAAGCAACGCTGTTTCAAGTTGAGACAAATCTGATCACGTGCTATTGCGTAACACTTTTATAAGAGTGCGTAACCCCCGCCCATAGCACGACTTACCTATTGGCTACGAATTGGCCCACCGTTTGCAATAGCTGTTTTATCTATTGATTTGAATTGCAAGAGGAGAAGCTATTTATGGCTACAGCGACGTTATCAACTGGATCGGTTCTGGACAAGGCGCGGCTCTATCGTAAAGCGGCTTTCATGGGTTTGGCCGCAATTATGGCTTCTGCCGCTATTATAGCTTTCTATGAGCGTGGTGTTAACGAAATGATGGAGGTTGACTCGGCTGTCGGGTTTGAGTTTGCGGCGATGACGCTTATGCCGTACATGATTTCGGCGGTTATTGCTACCATTACGGCTATCGGTGTTTTGACTATTCTGCCTGCCACCAAAGTGGCCGCACCTGCCGAACAGATAATCTACAAGCTTCGGGATATCAGTGACGGCGACCTGACAGCACGAATCCGCCTTGATGGTGATAATCCGCTCAAGGAGGTTGGGATCGCTTTTAATGCCGCCGCTGGTAACCTGGGTGATCAGATTGCCCACTGGAAAGTTGTCAATCGTCAGCAGTGGGGTGTGCTGTGTCGTATACGCCAGGCAGTCGAAGAAAACGACACCGAGCAGGCGTTGCGTTTTGTTGCTGAAATGGAGCAGAATTGGGATCGTATCGCCGAGATCGAACAGCAGTTGACCTGCTGATCAATCGTCTTGTTTCTTTTCGATTTTGCGCACCCGTTTGAGCAGTTCAGGGAGGCGCACCAGCGAGGCTTCGATTCGCATGGTATCCTTGATGTCCCGCGCCGGATAACCGAACATCACCTTCCCTGCCGGGATCGATTTGGATACGCCGGACTGAGCCCCCACCTTGACCCCGTCACCGACCTCAATATGGCCGACCAGTCCAACCTGTCCGCCCAGCACCACCCCGTTACCAAGTTTGGTCGAGCCGGAAATACCAACCTGGGCCACAATAATTGAATTTTCACCGATCTCGACATTGTGCGCTATTTGCACCAAATTGTCGATCTTAGTGCCGCGACCGATTCGAGTTGGGCCAAGGGCGCCCCGGTCGATAGTGGTGTTGGTGCCGATCTCGACATCATCGGCAATTTCCACCCACCCGACTTGTTTGATTTTTTTCAGCCCGGCAGGGGACTCAGCAAAGCCGAAACCATCGGAGCCGATTACCACACCGGCATGAAGTATGACCCGGTCACCGATTCGGCAACCGTTCATAATCTTCACGCCGGGATACAAGAGACAGTCTTCACCGATATGCACATCATCGCCGATATGCACCGAGCTGACCAATTGACTGTTCGCTCCCAGTCGGCTACCCCGGCCAACGATGCAGAGTGGGCCTATTCGGACTGTTGGGTCGATTTCGCATAATTCGCTTGTGATCGCCGAGGCATCGGTTCCTTCGGGGATCATTGGTTCATCGGGATACAGCAGATCAAGCGCCGTGGCGAAAGCGAGGTATGGATTCTCGTGCCTGATAACAGGCAGGTGGTCACACTCAATCCCCGGTGCCAGGACAAGTGCTCCTGCTTTAGTTGTGGCGATAAAATCTAAATACTTGGAGTTGGCGACAAAGCTGAGATCGTCGGGGCCGGCATTCTGGATTGGGGCGGCCGATCGAATGACAGTTTGCGGGTTGCCTTCGATCGTACCACCGACCAGAGTTGCTATTTCGGATAGCTGGTGTTCCGGTTTGTTACTCGAGTTTCTCAAGTTTGTTGAGTACCTTGTCAGTAACATCCAGAGTAGGCTTAATATAGCCCAGTCCCGATTGAAGTGTGAAAATTACATCAAAGCCGTTCTCTTCGGCCACCAACTGAATAGCGTTATTGACTCGCTCCAGCAGGGGGGAGATCAGATCCATCTGTTTCCGCTCGGCAGTGCCGCCCGGTCCGTAAACCTGACGGGTGTAGGCGTCTAATCCTTCTTTTTTGGCTCGAATAGCCGCTTCACGCTCGCGCTTTTTTTCGTCCGAGAGGATTAGTTTCTGTTTCTCGTATTCTGTTACGAGTTCTTCCAACTCGGCCTGTTTGGTTGTGGCCTCATCGTCCCAGGCTTTCATCTCGATTTCCATCTGTTCCTGGGCACGGACCCATTCGGGATAAGACTCTTTGATCTGTTCATCGTTGATAAAGCCGATTTTGACTCCCTGGGCATGTGAGGCATCCCCAAACAGTGCCAGCAGAGGAACCAGCGACAGGAGAGTGAAAATGATCTTTGTTAGGGCACGCATGCGAACTACTCCTTTATAATATTCAAATTATCGTATTGTTGTACCAATCTGGAAGTGCGGTTTCCAGCTTCGGTCACTACCGTCTGGAGGGTCATCCATCGGCTTGGCAAAGTCAAATCCGATTGTCCCGATTCCCGGCACAGCGATCCGGAAACCGATACCGTAACCTTTATACAGTCCAGTTATTGGTTTCACATCGTGAAGATGCAACCAGGAGTTGCCGGCATCAAGAAAAAGTAGTGCGTAGATCTGATTTGGAACTACAGGGAATTGCAACTCGGCATTGGCGATTAACATATATTTGCCGCGTACCCGGGTACTAAAACCGGGGCTAATATAAATAGAATCTTGGCCGCCCTGAGAATGGTCGGCCAAGTCAGGGTCCGTGTAGTAGTACAACACCGTGTCAGAGCCATAAACTAATGAATCTGGCGTCAGCGTACCGTCCTCATAACCGCGCACGGTGCCATCAAAGGCGGTGCCACCCGGATTGAAGCGCTCAGAGACCAGAATCCGCCGATCACGAGGATCGTCAGTCCGTCCTATCAGTGCGCCGTACTCAACCCGTGTTGCCAGGGCAAGGTTGCCGATCAGGGGGATAAACTTGGCCAATTTGATACGGTGTTTCTGATAGCTCCAGAACCCGCCTAAGAAGCCGCCGGTCTTTTCGTAGCTGTAAGATATGATAGAACCTTTTGTGGCAAACTCCGGAAGGTTACGGGAGTCACGAATAATATTAAATGATACCCTGGACGCCGTATTCCACTCTTCATTATAGGCTACAATTGAGCCGGGGAGAGGCTCGCCGACATGGGTGGAATCTAAATACCTGTTTTCAATAGTTGAGCTGTCGGATACTTCGGTCCAGCGGTAGCGATAGGCCGTGTTACTGGAATTGAGCGCCTCAAAGTTGTCATCATAATCGTAGAACCGGTTTCGTTCCAGTCGGTAGGAAACGTACATTCTGAAGTAGTTATCCGGCCAGCGTAGTCTTCGTCCCAAGCGAAGCGAACCGCCTCGTCGGGCCTCGGTATAGTCGGAGTACCAGGTACGATTCAGGGCAAAAACATCTATGCCCAGGAGAGTCGGACGGCCAAACATCCACGGTTCGGTGAACGACACTGAAAATGAGTTGCGCCGACTACCAAAGTCGACATTGAATGACAGATTTTGGCCATTACCACGGAAATTCGGGATACCCATCCCGACCGTGCCGACCATTTTATCCTGGCTGTTGTACCCGGCGCCGGCAGAAATCTGCCCGGTCTGTTTTTCTTCTACGCGGAATTCCAGATCGACATCGCCGTTGGGAAGATTGAGCGGGACCGGTTCGACGTTGGTGAAGAAGTTGAGCGCCATTACTTCGCGAACCGAACGGATGAGAAGCGATCGGTTGAAAACCTGACCCGGTCGGACTGGAATCTCACGCCGAATCACTTTCTCTTTGGTCTTGGTGTTGCCGACGATATTAACCAGGTTGATATGTGACGGCTGACCCTCCGAGATGAGATAATTGACATCAATAATAGAGTCAGCGCGGGTCGTGCGTTCGTCAATCACCCTGATGTGCAGGTGGCCGATTTCCTGGTAAGCCGAATATAACTCATAGAGCGATTCGTCGTAATCTTCAGAATTGAATGGCTCGCCCGCTTTGTGTTTGAGCACCGTGGCGAGAAAATCGGCCGGCAGGACTTCGGTGCCTTCAAAAGTAGCATTCCCAAAGTAATATCGGGGGCCTTCGTAGACATCGAGAAAAATAGTCATTCGATTGGTGGCGGTGTCGATTGTCATCGAATCCGAAATCAAGAAAGCGTCAATGAACCCTTTCTTGTGATATTCAGTGATAATTTTCTCTTTGTCCTCGGCGAACTTCTCTTGGGCGAAGGTGGAGCTTTTCAGGAATCCCCGTTTGCGGTTACGCATTTTCTTGATCAGGTCGTTCGCTTCCACCTGGGAGTTGCCGGTTATGATGACTTTCTCAACCTTGACCTTCGATTTTTCATCAATTTTGTAACTCAGCGAAGCTTCAGTGGAGTCTTCGTTGTAGGTCAATTCCGGTTCGACTGTTGCCTGGAAATACCCTTTTTCCGCGTATTTATCGAGAATCTTCTGTTTTTTCTGGTGAGTCAGGAAAGGTGAGATATAACCACCAACGCCCAAGCCGAGATCTTTCTTGAGGTCATCGGAACTGATCTTCTTGTTACCGGAGAACTCCAGCCCGACCAGTTTGGGTAGCTCCTCGACAATAATATAAACCTTCAGTCCGCCGGGGACTTCTTCGGCGTTAATACGCACATCGCGGAAAATCCCCAGACCGTAGAGTCTGTGAATCGTGTTTTGGATGACAGCCGGTGTAAGGGCGGCGCCCTTGTTAATAGATGCAACCCCTAATATCAACGAGTTGGTGGCGACCCGGTTACCTACGACTTCAAGCTCCACCACCGAGTACTCGATTTGGGCAGACACCGACACAGTGACTGCCATTGACAGTAGCACGATAAGGAGAGCCGTCCTAGCTCTGAAGCTCACGCGGTTATCCTCCCGATTCAGTTAGGGATCACGATCTTCTTGATCTTAATTTCGGAATAGTCCTGAGTGTGACCATTGGTGCGTCGGTACTTAGTCCGCCGCTTGAATTTGAACACAGTCACTTTATCGGACCGGCCGTTGCCTAACAATTCAGCTTCGATTTTAGCACCTTCAACGATGGGAGTACCGATCGTGGTGGTTTCTTTGTCTTTTACAAGAAGGATTTCGTCGATATCAAATGAATCGCCGACTTTTGCCTTCTGGCGTGGGACTTTCAGTACTTCGCCTTCTTCGACGTCGAACTGAAATCCGGATAGTTGAAAAACGGCCTGCATAGCCATCCTTTCAATAGGTCAAGTTAACTTTGTCAGTTTCGAAACAAGCTTCAAATAGTAACTCATATGGTGACTAAGTCAAGTTCAATCTTGTAACATCCGATTACAACACGTTGCCTTATTTTCCATTACACATCCCAGTTTGGATTGGGTTCCAAGTTCAAATGGCGCAATTGGGGTCACATTTGCTGAAATCCGGTTGCCCCGGCTCGGGTATCGGGCGTATACTACTAAACTGCATTTGTGTAGGTCAGGTTGCTTGCAACCTGACATCCGGCAGATGTGGACATCTGCCGGGCACAATATAATATACTACTATACTTGAGTAGTACCAGGTAGGTCACTCCTACTCGGGGCGTGACATAGAATATGTCGGGCCTCAAGTAGGCCCGACCTACGGTTTTGTCAAGAATTATGGCAGAAGCGCTAAGGGCTTCTGCCCTACAAGAGCTTGTGAGAGGAAATGTCGTTGTCCCAGCCAGCCAGCCAATCACCCGCCCAACCCGAATCTGATCACCAGGCCAAGCCTGTTTTCCGGCTCAAATCCACGTATGAGCCGAAAGGCGATCAGCCGCAGGCGATTGCCGAACTGCTGGAGGGGTTGCGATCCAATCGACCCCACCAGACCCTTTTGGGGGTGACCGGTTCAGGTAAGACTTTCACGATTGCCAATGTGATCGCTCAATATGGCAGACCGGCGCTGGTGATCTCTCACAACAAAACTCTGGCGGCCCAGCTCTACGGCGAGTTGAGATCGTTTTTCCCTAATAACGCGGTCGAGTTCTTCATCAGTTACTACGACTATTATCAGCCGGAAGCGTATCTTCCGACCACCGACACATTCATAGAAAAAGACACCCAGCTAAACGAGGATATCGACCGCCTCCGGCTTCGAGCTACCGCCTCACTGTTACAACGACAGGATGTTATCATTGTAGCTTCGGTCTCCTGCATCTACGGTATCGGTTCCCCTGAGGAATATCGCAAGCAGATGCTCATGTTTGAGACCGGCACCGAGATGGATCGGGATGAGGTTATCCGTAGCCTGATTGCGATTCATTACAACCGCAATGATGTTGATTTCAGCCGAGGCAATTTTCGGGTACGGGGCGATACCATAGAATTAATCCCATCGTACCAGGAGACCGCTTTTCGATTTGAGTTTTTCGGCGATGAACTCGAACGGATTGCCGAGATTGACCCGCTGACCGGTGAGGTTCTTTCTGAGCGACCAAACATAGCTATTTTTCCGGCCAAGCACTTTGTTACTTCACGGGCTATACTCCAGCAATCGATCCGGAAGATAGAGAAGGAATTAGCCGCTCAACTGGAGGTTTTTCGCCGTGAAGATAAGCTGGTTGAAGCTCAGCGTCTCGAAATGCGAACCAAGTACGATCTGGAGATGCTCAAGGAAATAGGCTATTGCTCCGGGGTCGAGAACTATTCCCGCTATTTGACCGGTCGGGAGGAGGGTGAACGCCCCAAATGTCTGATAGATTTCCTGGGTGACGATTTCGTGACTATTATTGACGAGTCGCACCAGTCCATCCCGCAGATTCGCGGCATGTTTGCGGGCGATCGCAGTCGTAAGGAAGTTCTGGTGAATCACGGTTTCCGGCTTCCGTCAGCACTGGACAACCGTCCGCTGTTTTTTGAGGAGTTTGAGTCACTTCAGAAGAATGTCATCTACGTCTCGGCTACACCAGCCGACTACGAACTGGAGAAATCCGAGGGGGTGATTGTCGAACAGGTCATCCGTCCAACCGGTCTGCTCGATCCGGTTATCACGGTCAAACCGCTGGCGACCCAGGTCGATGATCTTTTGGAACAGGTGAAGGTGCGAGCCGAACGCGGCGAACGGATTTTAGTTACTACCCTGACCAAGCGGATGAGCGAAGACCTAACCGACTATCTCCACAAGATGGGTGTTCGGGTGCGGTATCTCCATAGTGAAGTGAAGACGATTGATAGGACCGAGCTTATCCGTGACCTCCGGTTGCGTAGTTACGATTGTCTGGTCGGAGTCAACCTGCTGAGGGAAGGTCTTGATCTTCCCGAGGTGTCATTGGTGGCGATTTTGGATGCTGACAAAGAGGGCTTTCTGAGGTCGGCCCGGTCACTTATTCAGACTGCTGGACGTGCCGCTCGTAATCGGAACGGCGAGGTTATTTTCTATGCCAACAAGATTACTGATTCAATGCGGAAGGCTATTGATGAAACCGCACGTCGCCGTATTAAGCAACAGGAGTTCAACGAAGAGCATGGTATTGACCCACAAACGGTGTTTAAGACCAGGGATGAAATTCTTCGCTCGACCCAGTTCGCCGACAGCAAGACGGCTGAGGATCCCGGATTTGAGAGACCGAGCGGGTTTGAACTGATGTCATCCGAGGATCAATTGGTGTTTCTGGCCCGAACCATGAAAAACGCCGCCGAAAACCTTGACTTTGAGACCGCGATTCTGATTCGTAACGAGGTTGATGAGTTGCAGAAGAAGCTGAAATTCGACAAAACAAAGCGGTCGAAATGAAGTCTATATTCTATATAATGTCATAAGGCGATGAGAGTATGAAACCGGTGAAAATATATCTAATTCTGAGTGTTCTGGCAGTAGTTGTGGCGACCATGGTTGGCTGTGACGATAAAGAGGTCCCCTATATAGTCGACGCCGACGAGTTGATTCGCTACGTCAGCGAATCTGAAGATGCCCGAGAATTGTTTAGGACAACTGGTTTGATCAATTCCGACCCCTATCGTTTCTCCTTTGACAGTGGCCAGTTTCGTGACAGCCTGATTGGTCACACTCGTGGAACTGAGACCTTTCTGGTTCCTCTTGATGCTGATCAGTCCCAGGTGTATGTTGACCACGGTAGCCCTATTGGCCTCGTACGTGAAGCGATGGTGCGGGTTCAGGACCGTTTTACTGTCCAGGTGTCACGTACTTACAGCGATACAGTGTTGTACGATACCACCGAAATGTCTCTTGATCGATTTGGCTTTTTCCTCAAGCTTGGAAGCGACAGTCGTCCTTTTGTTGGCTGGGTGCTTTACGGTTTCAATGGGGTCGGTTCGATCTCTCCCCCCCTGAGTGTTGAGCTGGTGAGTTCTTCTGGGGTTGGGTTTAGGGGTGATATGGGGCTTTATCCGGACGAGCCCCGTTCCAACTCATCGTATATACCGAGGATATCGTACATTCGTTTGGCCGAGATGGATACCGTTTTGCAGGGAAATCGTCTGCGTGTCACAGCGCGGAAAGCTTCCGCTGTACAGCCGACCTTTCAGTTGATCTCCGACTATGACCCAAGTGGTTCGTTTACTCGGGCCATGTACCGCTATGATAATATTGAATTCATCGACAGCCTCTCATACGAGACTGTTACCGGTAACCCTCGCCTGTTTAATCTGGTGTTCATTCAGTATCTTATCGAACCATCTTTTCCGGCTCGTGGTGCGTTTGTCGTGCCGTATCGCTGGTAGTCTGCGGTTCCCTCGTTATTCTCGGCCCTTTTTTTGTTTGAATTATGCCAGATTTTGCTTGAATTACACTCGATTCTGAGGGTACTTATACTGATGCGTTGGATACAAGGATCGTAAAGCTTATATGGAGGAGAAAAGATTATGAGCAAGATTAAGGGCATGCCGTTGTTGCTGTTGGCCATTGCGGCACTGACTATGGTGGGTTGTGGTACGCAGGTGCCATCGGGCCACCGTGGTGTTTTCTTCAATACCTTCGGCGGCGGTACCGAGTTCGGGAACATTTATAGCGAAGGATTCAACTGGCACTTTCCCTGGAACAAGGTGATTGTATACCGGACTCAGATTCAGGAGCGAAAAGAAGACCTGACCGTGCTGTCGTCGGACGGTGCTACCATTCGCATTCAAGTGTCGATTTTGTATCATCCGCTGGCGGCCAGACTCGATTCGCTCCAGGTAATGGTGGGTGAGAACTACTACTCTGATATTGTTGCTCCCAATATACGTGGTATCGCTCGAGCGGTAGCCGGTCGCTACAAGCCGGAAGAGTTGTACTCAACTAAGCGGGAAGAGGTTGCCACCGCAATTCAGACCGATCTGATCGCCGAAGCGGTCAAGAGTTGGATTGTCATTAAGAGTGTGTTAATCCGCGATGTTCAGATTCCGGCTAAGATATCGGAGGCAATCAATTTCAAGCTGGCCGCCGACCAGGAAGCTCAGAAGATGAAGTTTACGATTGAGAAAGAGCGACTTGAGGCCGAACGCAAACGGATTGAAGCCAAGGGTATCGCCGATTTCCAGAAGATCGTGGCGGCTGGTATTACGCCGTCTTATCTCAAGTGGAAAGGGATCGAAGCGACCGAGAAACTGGCATCGTCGCCTAATTCGAAAATCATCGTGGTCGGCAATTCGTCCCAGTCTATGCCGATCATCCTGAGCGCCGACAACTAACGAATTATTCAAGTCGGGTTTCCGCTGACCTGACTAAGAAAATCCGGGTCGAACTATAATGAGGTTCGGCCCGGTTTGTTGTGGGCCTCAAGTACCACCTCAAACCGTTTTCTCGCCTTGCTTTTTACGGCAGGCGTTTGTGCTGGGAGCGCAGTTTCTGCGGTTCTCGATCTTCTCACTAATTAGCCTGAAAGTCATATTTTAGCTATTTAGGCAACGGGAAATACAGGAGTATGCTATCAGTTTCACATAATGGTCATCAGTCTGCGGTCTTGATTTTTCGAGACGCCTAAACCTCCTATTAGAACCATTTTAAATCTTGGCGTGATTCTTGCAATAAGGGCGATAACCGGCCGTATGCCTTGACTTTCGGACCGAATCGAGTATATTGAACCGCTTGTAGCATTGAATGGTTTTTACTACTCAGGCCTTACTACCCGATGGTCACATAAGAAGCTCTGGCTGGAAAAAATGACAATGGAGTTTTTTTGACTGAGGTCCTTTGGCTTTTTGTAATTGCCTCGACATTAAAATCGATAATGATCGATTAACTGGCGTGCAATTACACTTGGAGGAAAGATGAAGAGACGAGGGTCACATCTCAATCTCGTACTGTTAACATTGGTTTGGCTGATCGCTTTTGGTGTTAATGCCACTGCACAATCAGGTTCTGATTCTCTGGTTGTTGGTGATCCCGAATGTCCGCCAACGGTGACATTGCCGGATGACTCGCTGGTCGTCTGGTGCGTTGCTGATTCGATCTGCTACGACATCTCGGCTTGGGATCCGGACGAGTCCGATTCCATTTTGATGTCGCTGGTAAGCGGACCGATCACATACGAACCTCAGCGGTTCGGATCCGAATTCACGACTACGGTCTGTTTCTGGCCCGAAAGTTCAGGTGAGTATGAGTTTATTTGGCAGTTTAAGGATCGCCAGGCACACATCGTAATCGATACGGTGGTGTATACAATTGAGATCGGATCAATCCCGGTTATTGAGGATCAGCAGTTCTTCAGCGAGCTGTGTGATCTAAGAACCGAGCGTTACCTATCACAGATATATTCCGGTGCAGGAAGCAATCCGCTTTTTGAACTGCTTTCTGGTCCGGGTACAATTGACCCGGCCACTGGTCTGATTACCTACCAGCCGGATACCTCCGGGACGTTCGTATTTGAAGTCAGCCTGACTGGGATCTGCGGCAGTGATACGGCCACGCTTATCGATGAACTGGTGCTGAATCTCCCGCCACATTGCATCGGTTTTGATTCGACGATCTTCCTCTGTGATCTGGAGGAAATATGTTTTGACATATTTGCGACTGATCCGGAAGGGGACGTGATTGAGATCAGTATGCTGGAAGGTCTCGGTATTTTCGAACAGACGTCGGATACTTCCGGCCGGACCTGTTTCGTGCCGGCCGATGTCGGTTATGCCCAGTACGTCTTTATCTATCGTTCCGCAGATAGTTGTGTCCTCCAGTTGGGCGAAGCTCTGTCCGAGCCGTACTGTTGTATAGATACAGTGCGAATTGATGTTCATATTACTCAGCCGGGCGAACTGACCTGTCCGACCGATACAACTTATGACCTCTGCGTACCGCCGGACGAACTTCCGGCTTTAATATGTCTTGACGGTTTTATCAGCACCTGGGAAACCACCACTATCTCCTTTGGTACGTTGAATGCCGACACCCTCTGTTTCGAAGCTGACACTCTTGGTACTTACACGATTGACTACATCGGCACCGACACCTGTGGCCACACCGATACCTGCACTACGCTCGTAACGGTCAAAGGCAACAACACGCCGTACGTGACTATGGCGGATGACTATTCCATAGACTTGTGCGTTCCTGAAACAATCTGCTTTGCCGCCACCGCCGATGATCTTGATTTTGATATTGCTGATATCTCAGTGAACTACGGTTATTTTGATCAGTCGAGCGGTCGCATCTGTTTCGATGCCGACAGCTCAGGTGTTTATGTTATCATAATGACCGCCACCGATGAATGTGGGGCATCGGACACCGATTCAACTATTGTTACCATTGATCTTAACCAGCCACCGACGGTATCGCTGGGTGAGGATCAGACCCTGGATCTCTGTCAAATCGAAGAAATTTGTATTGATGCCATTGTGACTGGCAATAGGATCAATTTCTTTAGCACTTCGACAGGTGCCTATTACAACGAGGCAACCAGCCAGGTCTGTTTCACTCCTCAAGAGTCTGGTACTTATGAGGTTTTCCTTCAGGTCGAGGATGACTGCGACAATGTCGTTGCCGACACTATCTTAGTAAATGTCACTATCGGCTCCGCGCCGACGATCAGCGGTTTTGCCGACAGTAGCGTCTATGTTTGCTACCCGGTCGAGATCTGCCTGCCGCTCGAAATCTCTGACATCGATGGAGACATTGCCACTATCACGGTTAACCAGGGTCAGTACCGTGACGGTTACGTTTGTTTCACCCCATACAGCATGGGCAACTATGAGTTGATCGTCACCGTCACCGATGAGTGCGGTTACCAGGCGGTCGATACCGCTTATCTCGACGTACAAACCGATCAGGATATCGAGCTGGTCTGCCCTGGCGATACCACGGTTTTCCTCTGTGAGCCGGACACGCTTTGTTTCCCGATTGGCGGGATTCCCGAAGGTGCTGAGGTTTCAGTTGACGGCTTGGCCACTTATTGGAACCCGGTGACCGAGTCGGTCTGTTTCTTCTCGGATTGTTGCCTGGAGAACAAGGTGACTGTTTCGGTTACGACTGAATGCGGTATTTACTCATGTGATTTCAATGTCAGTGTCCAGACTAACAGTCGGCCGCTGGTTATGCTTCCAACCGATACTACGATATTCCTCTGTGATCCGGGTCCCATCTGTTTGCCGGTTGGTATCTCCGATATTGACGGCAACATCGCCGGTGTCACGGTTACCGGCGGCACTTACGACGACTACGAAAACACAGTTTGTTTTGATGCTCTTGAAGAAACCACCTACATCATAAATGTAGAGGTGATCGATTCCTGTGGGGCGGTTGTCACCGACGAAATGGCAGTCACGATCAAACTCAACGTTGCGCCCACAGTCGATTTCCTGCCAACGGATTCGGTTAAGCGGCTTTGTGAGTTGGGTCCGATCAGTTTCGGGCTTGAATACGAGGACCTTGACGGCCACGAGCTTGACTTCGGCTGGGAATCGACAAATGGCATGGCCATGCTGGTCATGGGTATCCCGGATTCAACGATCATAGGCGTCAACTATGTGCCCAATAGTTACGGTGACCACTGCATTACTCTTTGGGTCACCGACCCGTGCGGTTTGGCTGACACGACCAAGGTCTGTTTTACTCTGGTACAGCCGGAACCGGTGGCTATTATGTGTCCGGAACCGACCGGAGCCATTATGTGCGGTCAGGGGACGGCCTGTTTTGATATCCCGATAACAGGCGATGTTCTTCAGGTATCGACCAGCCTTGGCACCTGGGCTGATGGCCAGTTGTGCATCGACGCCGAGGTCAGCCTGTTTGAAGAGGTAACGATAATTGCTGACGGTGAATGCAACAGCGACACCTGCACCGTACCGATATCCATTGATGTGGTCGAGGCACCGATTGTAGAGTGTCAGGGCAACGTTGATATTCTCCTTTGCGGTCCCGATACGCTGGTTTTGCCTGTAACTTTGGTAGCCGGTTCGGGCCCCCAGGAAGAGTTGACTGCTGTGGCGCCCGCCTGGATTACCCGGGACGCCGAGGGTGCCTGGGTTCACCTGCCGATCACTGAGCCGGGTGAATACACAGTTACCGTGGTTTATTCCAGCCCACCATGCCCGGCTGATACCTGTAGCTTTACTGTGGCAGCAGACTTCAACACTCCGCCGGAGCTGACTGCCGACAATATCAGTTTTGACCTCTGCCTCCTCGAATCGGTCACGATCCCATTCGCATACTATGATCTTGAAGACAACATTGTCGATATCACCAGCCCCGATGGTCTGGTTACATATAGCAACGGTACCGGCGAACTTCAGTTTACACCTGATATGTTTGGCGAATTCCTCGTAACACTGACTGCGGTTGACGAGTGCGGCGAGGAAACATCAATTACCATCAACGTCACGATCAACGAACTTCCGGTAGTCGAGATTGGTTGCCCCGCATCATCGGTTTTCTGTGATCCTGGACCGCACTGTATTGATCTGCCGATTTTCGGCGACGCGACTGTTGTGACTCCGGAAGGAACTACCTGGGCGGATGGCCAGTTCTGTATCGATCTGACCGACCTACAGTACGGTACCTACGCGTACACGATCATTGCTGAAGGGCCATGCAATAGCGATACTTGCACTGTCGAAGTTAAATATCTTGCTCCGGTTGGGGTTACTTGCGTCGTACTGGATACGACTATAACCGTTTGCAGTGAAGCGAATTCAACAGTCTTGATGCCGGTTGATATAACCGGTGACGAATACACCGTGTCGGTTATTCCGGAGTACCCGTTGGTCGATAGTTTCGTAGAAGTTCCTATCGATACCGCAGGCCTCTACCCAGTATCAATCATGGTTCAAAACGAATGTAGCATCGATGCCTGCAACTTTGTGGTCAATATCGATCTTAACTCCGCTCCGGATGTGAGCCTTGGGGTTGACACTACAATTACACTCTGTGAACTTATTGAAATTTGTGTACCGTACGAGGCGTATGATGCTGATGCTGATCTCCTGCAACTCGAGTCGCTCGGTGGAGTCATAACCGATGGTACTATCTGCTTTACGCCCGATTCGTTCGGCGATCACGAAATAATCATCACTGCCACCGACCCCTGTCTGGCCATGGACGAGGATACTATTGTTGTGTCGGTGGTTCAGGGGCAGTTTGTCACTATGACCTGCCCCGACCCAGTGATGGCAGTTGATGTTGACCTTCCGGACACCGTCCGGGTGCCGGTTGGTGTCGATCCGCTTGACGTTGATGTCACGGTCGCGCCTTACGGCTATTATGACTACAGCACCGGCGAAGCGGTGATTTATCTGGAATCTGAAGGTCTGCACCAGTTTGTGGTTACGGCGGTTGCGGACTGCAATGCCGACAGCTGTGAATTTGCGCTTGAAGTCGGTCAGTACATACCACCGTACGTTGATTGTATCGGTACCGTTGACACCTTGTTGTGTTTGTCTCGTCCGCGTGAACTCTGTCTTCCGGTGTCGGTGTTTGGCACCGATGTACAGGTCGAAGTCAGCGATGGAGCGGTATTTACCGGTGACGCCGTTTGTTTTGAAGTCTCCGCACCGGGTGAATATGTTATAGACATTCTGGCCTACACCGACCGCGATAGTGCAACCTGTCAATCGATAGTGACGGTCACGGGCGGTAACCCGCCGATTCTGGAAATGCCGGAATTCCTTGATTACACTCTCTGCGGATCGGGCGATGTCTGTTTCGACGTTGTCATGGAAGATGCTGAGTTTGATATCACGAATATCAGTCTCAATTTCGGCAACTATGATATAAATACCGGTCAGGTTTGTTTCTTCGCCGACACGGCCGGAACCTACATATTTGACATGACCGTCGCCGACTCCTGCGATAACGAGACGTCGGGTTCTACCACTGTCGCGATCGCGTTCAATGAAGCACCGGTCGTGGAACTGGGTGACGACTTTGAAGTCTTTGGTTGCGTGTTTGAAGAAATCTGTGTTGATGTGACCATTACCGATGACGATGATGTCACGGTTTATACCAGTCTTGGTCAGTACGATCCGATTACTGGTCAGGTTTGTTTCCTGCCGGAAACCAGCGGTACGTATGAGCTTATTGTCGAAGCCACCGACCTTTGTGGAGTGACAGCGGCTGATACGGTCAACATTCAGGTCCGATCTAATACCCCACCGGAAATGGCACCTTTGCGTGACACCACGGTTTATATCTGCTACCCGATTTCGATCTGTCTGGATGCGCTGATCAGCGACCCTGATGGCAATCTGGTGAGCGTTGAGACTTCGCTCGGAACCTATGAAAACGATCAGGTTTGTTTTGTTCCTTATAGCATGGGCGAGTACGAAATAATCGTTACCGCTACTGACGAATGTGGTGCTACGGTTATCGATACCGCGCTGGTCACGATCCTCACCGATCAGGATATCGAGCTGGTCTGCCCTGGCGATACCACGGTTTTCCTCTGTGAGCCGGACACGCTTTGTTTCCCGATTGGCGGGATTCCCGAAGGTGCCGAAGTTTCAGTTGGCGGCCTGGCCACCTATTGGAACCCGGTGACCGAGTCGGTCTGTTTCTTCTCCGACTGTTGTCTGGAGAACAAGGTGACGGTATCAGTCACGACCCAATGCGGTACTTACTCGTGTGATTTCAATGTCAGCGTCCAGACCAACAGTCGGCCGCTGGTTATGCTCCCTACCGACATCACGATAATGCAGTGTCAGTTCGAGGAGATTTGTCTACCAGTCGGTATTGACGATATTGATGGCAATATTACTTCGGTTCAGGTCGATGGTGGTAGCTACGATGATTACGCTAACGTGATTTGCTTCACGCCCGATCAGTCCGGTAGTTACACACTTACAGTTACCGCGATCGACTCGTGTGGCGCGGTAGGCACTGATGAAGTGGTTGTTGATGTTGTCCTCAACGAGGCACCAATCATAACCTACCAGCCCATTGACACGCTGTACAAACAATGTGTTCCCGAAGAAATCTGCGTATCGATAGGTATCGCCGATGTCAATGGAAACATTGTTGATATCTCTGTGACGGGCGGTCACTACGATGCTGACCTGCAGGCGATATGTATCCTGCCGGAAGGTTTTGGGACGTTCTGCGCCAACGTGACCGTTACCGATAACTGTGGCCTCACGGCGACCGAGCAGGTTTGTGTCGAAGTGATTGATGGCGATTATGTCGAAATCACCTGCAACGAGTTCCCGGATTCTGGTCCGGATCTGTGTCAGCCCGAGACGGTCTGCTACCCTCTGGTTGTCAGTGGCGATAACTTCATGGTGTCGACCGATTTCGGAACCTGGGAAAATGACCAGCTTTGCTTCTTTGCCGATACCTCCGGTACCTACGTGATCACAGTAATCGCCGATGCTATGTGTATCAGCGATACCTGTGTGGTCACGGTGCCGATAACGATTCTGGAGCCGCTGGCGGTCACCTGTCCTGAGGACGATACGCAGTTCCTTTGTGGCTCCGACACGCTCTGTTATGATTTCAGTTACCGGCCTCTTTCGGCTGAAGTAACTGTCAGTGCCCCGGCCTACCTGAATGGTGGTCAGGTTTGCGTGCCGGTTTTCGAACCAGGTACTCAGACGATCACGCTTACTGCCGCGAATCACTGTGGCGAAGTGCAATGTTCGTTTGATGTGACTGCTACTTTCAATGAAGGTCCCACGGTGGACGCTGGTGAGGATGTCGCGCTGGTCGAATGTGATCTACACGAGATCTGCCTGCCAGTATACTTCAGTGATGCCGATTCTAATATCCGTCTGCTGGAGACGTCGCTGGGTGTTCTCTCCGGTGACACGGCGGTCTGTTTCACACCGCCGGATTTCGGCGAATATGAATTTATCCTGACAGTCACCGATGAATGTGACGAGACGGCGACCGACAAGGTTGTCCTCAGTTACACCGAAGGTCTTACTGCTTCTATTATGTGTCCCGATGGTGCTCAGTATGCTTCGATCTGCGATCCGGATAAGGTCTGTATCCTGGCGCCAATCACCGATGCTGAGACTATCACAATCCTGCCGGGCGGTGTCTACAAGCCGGAAACCGGTGAGGTATGTGTTTATGTAACCGAAGGCGGAACATTCCCAATTACGATCATCGCCGAATCGCAGTGCGGTTCCGATACTTGTAACTTCAACCTCGAAGTCGATATGGGTGTGGCGCCGGTAGTTGAATGTCCTGAGCCGATCGATACCGTACTCTGCCTGGTCGAGACCGACACTCTGCGTCTGCCGATTACTGTTTCCGGTACCGGTCTGTCAGTGAACGTCAACCCGGCTGGGTACTATGCGGCCGGCATTCTGAACCTGCCGATCTCTGAGCCGGGTGAACATATATTTGAAGTCATAGCCTACGGCAGTTGCGGTGCCGATACCTGCGAGGTCACGGTTACAGTTACAGCCGATGAAGCCCCGGTGCTCACGTTGCCGACTGAACTCACTTTTGAGCGCTGTCCTGATGATATTGATGAGATTTGTATCGACGGTATCTTTGCAACTGATCTTGAATCCGATGTGGAGATCACGCAGGTGTGTGGTCCGGGTCTCTTCTCTGGCCCGACGCTCGACAGCGGTGCGGTTTGTTTTGTTCCCGAAGCGTTCGGTCAGATTGAGTTCTGTTTTGAGGCTACCGATGGCTGTCATGTTATCACCGGTTCCTTCCTGGTCAATATCGTGACCAGGGACGACTGCGATGTTTGTGTCCGGTTCGAGATCGACGGCGGAGGGGAAACTCCGGTTGGTTTGCGCAAACGGGTCGATATCAACGTCGAAACCAACGAAGCTATCGGCGGTTTTGATCTACTTATCGGGTTTGATGTCTCAGCCCTTTCCTTCCAGTATGCCTCAATGGATGGTGGCGTGGGCGAGAGTTGGGAATATTTCACCTGGAACGTCGACGACCAATCCTGCGGCTCGGCCTGTCCGTCCGGCCTGGTGCGGTTTGTTGGTATCGCTGACCGCAATAACGGCGCGGCTCACCCGCCCGACTCGGCCTACACCCCCGACGGTTCGCTGTTCTTTGTCGAATTCCAAGTGGCCAACGACCAGAACTTAGGCGATGTCTTTGTTCCTATCTCGTTCGTCTGGTACGACTGTGCCGATAACGCCGTATCAGATACTACCGGCACCTTGCTGTTCATCGACACTCGAATTTACAACGCGGAACACATATTGATCTGGGATGAGTTTGACGATGTCAACTACCCCGAATCAGTGCGTGAAGATAACTTGGGCGCGCCGGACTCCTGTGTGGTCATAGGTGAGAAGTCTCAGGCTGTGCGCTGTATCGAATTCATCAATGGCGGGATTAAGATTATTGATCCGGGTGACATTGATGATCGTGGTGACATCAATCTCAACAATATCGCTTACGAGATTGCGGATGCTGTCGTCTTTACAAACTACTTTATTCACGGACTTAGTGCCTTTACAATCAGCATCCCTGGCCAGATTGCCGCTTCTGATGTCAATGCCGATGGCTTGACCCTGACGGTGGCTGACCTGACCCTGCTGATCCGGGTTATCATTGGTGACGCTAATCCAATTCCCAAGACCACACCGTATGATCAGGTGGCGGGTATCCACACTAGTCGTGACGTTGACCGGATACGTGTCAGTGCCGAAACTTACAACGGTATTGGAGCCGCTTATTTTGTTTACGATGTGGCACCGGGACTGAGCTTTGGTGAACCGCAAACTCTCGCGGCGGCTGATGGGTTCACAGTTAAGAGCGGTGTTTCTGAGGGCAAACTTCGGATTCTCGTCTATAACATCGGTTCAGCCCGGATAGCACCAGGCTTGGGTGATCTGGTCGAGATCCCGGTGTACGGTGACGGTGAGTTGACGCTCACGCATTCCGAGATAGTTGACTATCAGAGTAGACCGTACGTGTCGCTGATAGCGTCAACATTGCCAGCTGAATACAATCTGAAGCAAAACTACCCGAACCCGTTCAATCCGGCTACGACAATCAGCTTTGCGTTACCGACTGCGGCGACCTGGAGTTTGAAAGTTTACAATATCACCGGCGCTCTTGTCTGGGAACACCAGGGCCGGAGTGAAGGCGGTTTGGTTGATGTGGTTTGGGATGGCCATAACCTCTCTGGTGATGCAATAGCTTCCGGTGTTTACTTCTATAGACTGGACGCCAACAACTATTCGAACACCCGGAAGATGATTCTGCTCAAGTAGAGTTGTCTTCCCATCTTTCCTCTAAAGGCGTTCGTGCCGGGTTGTGGCACGAACGCCTTGCTATTTGTGATACTTGGTGCCGGCCAGGATAGAAAAGCCGCGATAGAGTTGCTCCAAAACTACAAGCCGGACTAACTGGTGCGAAAACGTCAGGTCGGAGAGTGACACTACCAGATTGGCGCGGTCAAGTATTCGTTTATCAAGACCAAACGCCCCCCCAATCAGAAGCGTCAGGCGACCTCCTGAATTGGTCTGGAGTTTCTCGATCATTTTGGCGAATGCCATAGAGTTATACTTACCGCCCTGGTCGTGGAGAGCCACCAGATAATCGGATCCAAGCACCTTGTCGATACGGTCGGCTTCGCGGGTCTTCAATTCGGTAGGGGAGAGCGATGCCGCTCCCTTGAGCGCAGGAATAACCTGATTTTCTACTTTGGCGAAGCGGGAGAGCAGTTTGAGGTAGTGATCACACCCCTCAATGACCCAGCGATCACGGTCGTGGCCGATTGAGAGCAGGCGAACCTTAAGCAAACCGGGCAACTTTCACCAGTAGCTGACGCGACCGGGGGCCATCAAATTCGCAGAAGAAAATACCCTGCCACCGACCCAGCACCAGTTGCCCGGTTTCGAGAAGTACCTGTACCGAGGAACCCATCAATGAAGCTTTGATATGTGCGTCGGAGTTGCCCTCGGTATGGTGAAAACCGTCATCGCGTGGAATCTCGCGTGACAGCTTGTCGATAATATCCCGTTGGACATCGGGGTCAGCATCCTCGTTGATAGTAATGCCGGCGGTGGTGTGGGGGACGAAGCAGATTACGATTCCGGACTCTACACCTGTTTTGTCGGCCGCTGTCTGGACCTGGCGAGTTACATCCACCAGTTCTTCCCGGTGTGAAGTCTTGACCGTCAGGACTGTCATCAGGCAAACAATGCCTCCGCGAATTGTTTTGCATCGAAACGCTGTAGATCATCTACCGACTCACCCAGACCGATGAAATCAACCGGCACATTCAGTTCTTCGGTGACCGCGATTATCACGCCGCCCTTGGCTGTTCCGTCGAGTTTGGTGATGATAATACCATCACACCCGACTGCCTCGGTGAATACCTGCACTTGTGAGATCGCGTTTTGGCCAGTATTGCCATCGACAATCAGTTTGCTCAGGATCGTGGCATCGGGGGCAGCTTTTTCAACTACCCGACGGATCTTCTTGAGTTCGTCCATCAGGTTCGACTTGGTGTGCAGTCGGCCGGCGGTGTCGATTAGAAGGATGTCGGCTTTACGTGCTTGAGCGGCACTGGCGGCATCGAAAGCTACCGCCGCTGGATCGGCCCCTTCCTGTGAACGGACGATATCAACTCCGCTCCGTTTGGCCCAGATTTCGATCTGATCAATCGCCGCCGCACGAAAAGTATCGCACGCACCGATTATCACTTTTTTGCCTTCGGATGCAAACCGTGTGGCCAGTTTGCCGATCGTGGTTGTTTTGCCTACCCCGTTGACACCGGTGATCAGCCAAATCTCCAGATTATTTTCAGGGCTGGGGGGTGAGTCCATAGGGCGACTGCTCATAATGTTGGTGATTTCGTCCTTGAGCAGTTGTATGACAGCATCGCCTTCGGTAATGCCGTTTTGTTTAACACGCTCACGCAGGTTGTCGATCAAGCGCATTGTAGCTTTGACGCCGACATCGGCCTCTATGAGAATCTCTTCGATTTCGTCAAGCAGGTTATCATCGATCTTGCGACGCAGGACGACGCGCGAGATCTTGCCCATGAGATTGTCTTTAGTTTTTGCAAGCGACTTGCGAAGCTTGTCAAACGGGTTGGTCATGGTCGGTTGTCTCCCGGCAGGTTCAGGCTTCGGTGTCACGTCTCACCGGACTTGCCGGATTTATCCGATCGCGGATCACTTCTGGAAGTTCATCCGGCTCTACTGAAGGCTTGCCTGGTAGTTCGACATCATCAACTGCTATCAACTGCGCCTCATTGCCATTCTCTCCGGTAGCAAATTTAACTGCCACCAGTTTAGAGACACCAGGTTGCTCCATCGTGATACCGTATAGATTGTTGGAAGCTTCCATCGTGATCTTGTTATGGGTGATGATGATGAACTGCGTCTGCTCCGAGAAACTATGGATGATCTTCAGGAACCGTTGGCAGTTAGCGTCATCCAGAGGCGCGTCAATCTCATCAAGAATACAGAACGGTGACGGCTTGACCAGATAAAGCGAAAATAGCAATGAAATAGCGGTGAGCGCTCGCTCGCCACCGGACAACATCGTTATCGGCAGGAGCTTCTTGCCACCCGGTCGGGCGATGATTTCGATGTCTGATTCGAGCGGATCGTTGGGATCAACCAGACTAATCCGGGCTTCTCCTCCGGCAAACAGATCAAGGAAGAGCTTGCTGAAATTCTCCTGAACTTTGGCGAACGTTTCCGCGAACAACTGGTGGGCGGTCTTGTTGATTTTGGAAATCGTTGTCTTGAGATCAGCTTTGGCGGTAGTCAGGTCAGCCAACTGGGTTCCCAGGAATTTTTCGCGCTCATTGGCGACATCATATTCTTCAAGGGCGAGCAGGTTGACCGCGCCAAAACTCTTTAGTTTCTCTTTCAACTCTGCGACCAGCGCAGGGGGGTCTTCGACCGGGTTCTTTTCCTCGGGTTGAGCAAACTGTTGCTCAATCAGGTCAACCTCGAATTCGTCTTTAAGGCGTTCCGCCAGTGATCTGATCTCCGATTCGATAGCGGTGAGTCTGATGTCTGTATGGTGCAGTTTTTCGGCAACAGCTTCTCTCTCCTGACGGAGCCGCTTGACTTGAGCCTCCTGATCTGAAGTACGTCCCATTAATTCGGTCTGGAAGGCTCGCAATTTGTCCTGTTCACCTTGACGTTCCTCACGATGCTCAAAAGCCTGTTTAAGCTCGGACTCGAGAGTGACAAGAGTATTGGTGGCATATTCAATATCTGTTTGGGCTTGTTCAATCTCGGCCGTCTTGGCTGTCCAACTGGACTCGATTTCCTTCAGCAGTTCTTGAAGATGTCCGATCCGGTGTTCTGTTTGTTCTGTATGCGATCGTGCTTCAATCGCCGAAACCTGCAGGCGTGAGACCTCATGTCCGGAGTGGGAAGCTTGTTCTTCCAACTGTCTGACCTGATCAGTGAGTTCACCCAGGCCGCCAACCAGGTTTTCCTTTTGAGAAGCTAACTCGCTGGCATCCAAACCGAGCGAGTATTGCCGGCCACGAACACTTTCGAGGCGTTGGGCCAGTTGTTGCTTATCTTTGGTAAGGCGTTCAAACTCGGAGGTCAGTGATCGACTCGCAAACTCGGCCTCGGCCACCTGATGTTGCTGGGCTTCAATCTCCTCAACCAGCCCATTAAGTTCAGAAACGATCCGTCCCAGTTCGGCCCGCAACTCTGCCAGTTCGGCCGTGTTCTTGTTCTTGAGTTCCTCGACCGCAGTCATTTTGGTCTGAATCTCTTCTATCAAACGATCCTGCTCGGCGACCTTCTCCTTACGGCGGAAGAGCGGGAAATCATCATCGGAACCGCCTGAGATGAGATTTTTGCGGAACAGGACACCGTCGGTAGACACCGCGCCAAACCCATAGGGGAGACGTTCCAGGATTGGATCAACATCGGTGCTCGATTCGAATACTACCGTACGTGAGAGAATAGCCTCCATAAGAGGTCGGAGATCCTCGTCGGTGGATACATAACTGTCCAGCCATCCGACTACTCCCGGAAGATTCAACTCCGGACGTTTGACTGCCGCCGAAATTGTACCTGAGCGTGGTACCAGAATTCCCACGCGGCCCTTTCCCGCCGCTTTCAAGTTGGCGATTATCATCTCGGCTTCGCGCCGATCATGACAGATCAAGTATTTGGACATCTCACCCAGGGCCGCCTCAAGAACATTTTCCATTCCGGCTACCGGTGTGAAATGATCGGCAACGGTGCCTACCAGTTTTGGCCACTTATCGCTCGACTCCATTGCGGCTACCACGCCTGACTCGTACCCCTCGTAGTGCAGGATCATATCTTCAAGCAGGTTGCGTCGCGCTTCACCAGCTTCCAATGCGGCCTTGAGGTCGGAAACCTCCAGAGCCAGCTCCTCACCCCGATCAATACCCTGTTCAATATTTTGGGTCAACTCAGTTTTGTTTGACTCCAACTCCGAGCGGTGAGCAATCAACTGGCTTAGTTCGGACCGTTCTTTCTCAACCTGCAGGATCAGTTCCTTTTGGCGAGGGAGAATTGAGGCAGTAGTTTCTTCGAGTTGATGGCTCATGTTAGCCAACTCCTCGGTTTGTTCTCTCAGGTTACTCTCTTCGGCTTTGCCAGTCGAGAGCCTTCCTTCGAGATCCAGCAGACTTGCGTTCTCGATTTCCCTCCGAGTACGAGCCTCTATCAATATCTGATCGACTCGAACCTGTTCGGCCTGGGCTTTGGCTAATTGCTCGGTGATTTCGCTAAGTTCTCGGTTCTGGAATTCGATCTGAGCCTGCATTGACTTTTGCTCACTCGTCATCTCACCAGAGCGGACATTCAGATTATTGATATCTGACTGATTACGAGCGATTACCTGGTTTGCATTAGTCTTTTTTTCTGTGAGAACTGAGATATCTCGTTCGATCCTGTGTGAATTTTCGGATATCTGGTAGACTTCTTCGCCGACTTCGGCAAGTTGGCGATCAATATCAATTAATTCTTTGCGATCGGTCTCTAACTGACTGGAAGCCAGGTCGAGTGAAGCTCCCCGGTTTGATTTTTCGTCGCCCAGCCCTTCAAGTTCGGCGTTCAATTCCCGCTTATCCTGCTGTAACTGGCTCAGGCGGGAAGAACCGAGGTAGAGTTCCCAGGCCTTGATCCGTTCGGTCAGTTTCTGATAGCGCTCTGCTTTTTTGTGTTGGCGGTGAAGAGAATTGACCCGCGTTTTGACTTCGGCGTAGACATCCTTGAGTCGCAGGAAATCATTTTCGGTGGATTCCAGTTTTCTCAGGGCGGCTTTGCGTCGTTGCTTATATTTGGTGATTCCGGCCGCCTCTTCGAACAGGAAGCGACGTTCTTCCGCTTTGTCCGAGATAACCGAGTCGATCATTTGTTGCTGAATTACCGAGTAAGAATGCGCTCCCAGGCCGGTATCGGCAAACAGGTCGGAAATGTCTTTCAGACGACATGGTACTTTGTTGATAAGGTATTCTGATTCACCACTGCGGAACAGGCGACGGGTAATCTGTAGTTCATGGTATTCGGTTGGCAGGATACCACGGTTGTTGACGATAGTAAGGGTCACTTCGGACATACCCAGTGGTTTCATGTCGCGGGTGCCGTTAAAAATAATCTCTTCCATTTTGCCGCCGCGCAGAAGGGTCGGTTTTTGTTCACCTAAGACCCAGCGCAGGGCATCCAGAATGTTGGTTTTACCACAGCCGTTCGGCCCCACGATAGATGTCACGCCATTGGAAAAGCGTACCATGGTTTTGGTGGGGAAAGACTTGAAGCCGAGTAGCTCGATTTTCTTAATATACACGATGCCTCCAGAAAACTAATAAGCGGTATGCGGCGATAGCCCCTCTACCGATTTGTTCATGACCGTACCCAGAGTGACCAGCAATGAACGATAGATGTTCCGTTCATCGCGAAGATACTTGGTCTTTATCTCCAGGTTGTAAAATGGCGCTCCCAGATGATTGCCACGCCCGATGCGAACAGCCTCGGGGAAATAGAGCAGAACTGTTGATATGAAAAAGGACTCTTTGAGATTTAAGTCCAGTATGGTATCAAATTTATGTTCGGCCAGCATGGCCAAATAGCTTTTCTTGGGTAGGCCGGACCAGGAAACCTGCTCCATCGCGGGGGTTAATATCTGAAATCCCTTGCGCGGATACATGTCGTACACTTTTACACCGGGGAGGGCCAGCAAAGTGATGTCGGCCGGTTTGAAAAGGTGTGCGATTGTCGGGAGAAGTTGTTTAACCAGCGTCAGTTCACGTAGCGCCTCCGGCAGGCAGACCATGACATGTTTCGGTTTCTGCAGGTCGGCAGGGAATGACAGCTGTCGTTCCCTAACTTTCTTTTTTCGCATGCCGATTTGTACCGAGGCCACAAAATCTCTTAGTCCCATAATCAACAATCTCAGATGCTATCCGAGTCTCCCTGTTGAGTTGAATCTATATCCTCAGTACTACTGGCATCCGGTAAACTCGTTGGTATTGTCACAGTCGGAGTTGGCGGTTTAGGCGGTGAGCGAAATTCATCTCGATTGGTCTGATTGATTTCGACTCGCGATATGCGACCACTCTCGACACTGGCCAGGTAAGCTGGTTGACCGTCAATTATGGCATCCACTACCCTGGGAACACCGATTGACACCAGGAATCGATACTTGGCCGTCAGGGTGTATCGGCGGCCGGGGGTGAGGGTTTGATAAATAACGGTGTCGCCATCAACCAGTACCGTAGCCCAACTATCCTGTTGTGCCACCAGAGTCAGCCTTATGCTGTCAGGTGGTTGATAGGTGGGTACATCGTCCCAGTTGTAAGCATCGTGATTCGATGCGGTCTGATCTGTGTCGGCGTTCACTTCTTCTGCTGTTGATTCGGCCTCGGTCATTTCGGTTGCGACTCCATCGCCATTACCCGTTTCATCAGTGGAGAATATCTGATAGGCTAACAGAAACATGATGAATGCGCCTACAATGACGCTTACCAGAATAATAAGTCTTCGAACATTGCCTGGTAATCCTGTCGCAGACTCTTTCTCTTCCTCTGATTCGTCATCCGAACTGTAGCTTTGTTTCTGCTTCTCGCGGGATTGAGTGCCATTACTAATGTTCTGTTCCAGCGGCTCTCCAAGTTCCTCGCGGATAGCTTCAACGGTTCTGGCGTAGTCTATGCCCAGGTGTTCGGCATACGATTTGGTGAACATCTTAAAATACAGTTCGGACGGGAGCGAGGAAGCATCGCCTGCCTCGACACTCATAAGCGCATTTTCAGATATTTTTAACTCATTGGAAACGTCAGCCAAAGATATTCCCTGGCGTTCGCGTTCAAGCTTGAGTAATTCACCGAATTTGATATGTAGTTTACTCATCTAAAGCAGGTATCACACTAAATTTGCCGCCTGGTTTCCCTGGCTAAGTCGTTCAGTAACATCAGTGGCAGACCAATCACAGTATCAAGATTCCCCTCTATTCTGTCAACCAAAAAAGCCCCCATACCCTGGATACCATAGGCTCCAGCCTTGTCTAAAGGCTCCCCGCTCGCAACGTATTCAACTATCTGATCACGGCTGACAGGATTGAAGAACACTCGGGTAGTTTCGATTCCAGAGGCCAACAGATTATCTCCCAAAGTAAGAGCCAACGCGGTACCTACTGTGTGCTGTTTGCCGGACAGAAGTTCGAGGATTCGGATTGCATCTGAGGGGTCTTTCGGTTTGCCCAGTAGCTGACCACGAAGCACAACGACCGTATCACCACCTATGACGATTTCATTGGGGTAGCAACTGGTCGCAACCGCAATTGCCTTCTCAGTGGCAACACGTTGGGCGAAAGCGAACGGATCCTCGCCTGGGCGGAGCTGTTCCTCGATGTTGGATACCTCCTTGCGGAACGATATCCCGGCTTCCCGCAACAGTTGATTACGACGGGGAGAGGCCGATCCCAGCACAAGCGGATAGTGGTCAGTAAGTCGAAGGAGAGCGTCAAGCATCATGATCGAGAATAATAGTAACCGGACCCTGGTTAGTCAGTTTCACTTGCATCTTTTTTCTGAATTGTCCGGTTTGAGTTTTGAGTTCGGTGGCGGTTATCAGTTCGATAAAACGATTGTACAATTTTTCTGCCTGGGCTGGTTCCTGGGCTTCTGAAAAACCAGGCCGGCGTCCTTTGCGACAATCAGCATACAGGGTAAACTGCGAAACCACCATAATTTCCGCACCGACATCAAGCGCCGACAGATTCATTTTGCCCTGGGAATCCTCGAAAACCCTGAGATTAACCGCCTTGTCGGCCAGATACCGGCAGGATTCTTCAGAATCGCCCTGTCTGGTGCCGAACAGGATTAGCAGACCCGATCCGGTATGGCTGTGACATTGGTTGTCAATCCAAACCTCGGTATTGGTGGTTCTCTGTAGTATCAATCGCATATCAGGACTTTCAATTAACCACCAATATAGGGGGCGACACACTACCCGCCAAGCGAAACGGCAGGAACAGCTCCCAAATTAATGCGTAGGCCGCGTGACTTGCCTATTTTGTACTTGAGAATTGCAAGTTTGAGGAACTATATTTATAGATTATGGTTTGATAGGCAAGAGATAGACAGTTTTTGATTCCGCCGACTGTTCGATTAGGAACTTTGTCCTCAGATTGAGGTTACAAGGGCAAGATGGATGAGAATCGAAATAAAAGAATGGAGAATATTTTTTATGAGCAAGCCAGTAGTTATCACCGATGATACCTTTGATGTCGAGGTGATTCAGTCGGAAAAACCAGTGATTGTAGATTTTTGGGCGATTTGGTGTGGACCCTGCAAAATGATTTCACCGATGCTGGAAGAAGTAGCGGATGAGATGGGCGGTCAGGTCAAAATTGCCAAACTCGATGTTGATTCCAACAAAGTGATGGCCGGTAAGTACAACATTATGTCAATCCCATCACTTCTGTTCTTTAAGAACGGCGAGCTTGTCGATCAGGTTGTGGGGGCTCTGCCGAAAGCCCAGTTGATGGCCAGAGTTAATCAGGTTCTGTCCTGAAAAGTGTCAAGGCTGTTAGCGATCTGAATGGCATAAGGTTAGCTGTTCCTATTAAAGGTTGGTGGATATGAGTTGGCTGGATATAGTCTGTCTGGTGATTGCCGGTGCGGTATGGTATCTGCTGATCACCCGGGTTTTTCCCAAATTTGGTGTTGGGATATGAGTTAGCTCGAGGTGTGATCTCCCGGAGGGAGATCATCAGAAATCATCTGAAGGAGACAGTAGACAGAGGTGGGAATTTGCCGATAACTGATATTATATGAGTTACCACGAGCCCATAGGACCAAGACAAGTCGGACGGATCCAGTTCGGCCCCGGACGACCTTCGCCGTTTATTAAGTGGATGCTTATAATCAACGGTGGGGTCTTTCTGTTACAGATGATGATCCCGAGTTGGCGTCTGGAGTCAAATCTGGGATTGACTCCGGCCTTGTTCTTTGAGCAGTTCCCTAATCGGTTGTATCAGATTGCTACTTATATGTTCCTTCATTCGACGGGGCATTTCTTTCATCTGCTGTTTAATATGCTGATTCTCTGGATGTTCGGAACCGAGATCGAACGAGCCTGGGGAACCCGGTCGTTTGGACGATTCTACCTTTTGGCAGGACTATCCGGTGCGCTGTTGACGTTGGTGATCTTTCCCAGTCAATCGATACCGATGATTGGTGCTTCGGGTGCTATATACGGTGTTCTCGTTGCCTACTGGTTGATGTTTCCTAATCGAGTTCTGTATATCTGGATGATCCTTCCGGTGAAAGTCAAGTGGGCGATCCCAGGTCTGTTTCTGTTGAGTTTCCTCTTTTCAGGTGGTGGGGTGGCGCATATGGCTCACCTGGGGGGTGCTCTGTATGGCTTGGCTTATCTAAAAATTAATTGGGCTCGGTATGGTATGGGCCGTTGGATAAAAAACTTGCATTACCAACGCAATGAAACTAAGCTGAAACATAATCGTGAGAAAGCCCAGAACGTGATGAAGCGAGTTGATGCCATACTGGACAAGATCAATGATGTCGGAATAGAGAACCTTTCTGCCGAGGAACGACGTTTTCTTGAAGATGCTTCATCGGAACTCTCTGAACAGGACCGAGGGTTAGGGAAGAACAGGTAACAGCATGCGTCGCAAAGTCCTCATTGCTGAACAGACCGACACTTTAAGGTCAATTGCAGAGACTGTCCTAAGGCAGGACGGCTACGATGTAATTGCTGTCACAGCGGCTGAAAAGGCGCGCGAGGTTCTTGAACTATCACATCCGGATCTAATAATCGTGGGGGCCGATCTGGCCGCTCCCGATGGCACCCCGTATCATGAACGGATTCGACAGGATTCAAAAACTAGCGGTATCCCCATCTTGTTATTTGAACCGGTGGGGCAGAGCGATACTGTTTACCCTGATGAAGTGATGATTTCTCGGCCGTTTGATCCGAGGGATTTTTTGCACAAAGTCTCGGTCTTTCTGGGTGATCAGAAAAAATTGGGCCAATCGGCTCCGGCTCAAACGGATGCCTCTGTGGTTGATGATGAATTTCTGGATGCCGCATTAGGGCTGGATAAACTCGAGGTTACCGATTCTGAGGTGATGGATAAGACTACGATTAGTCGATCCAAATCAGGCGCAACTGCAGAAAAATTGATCGGTTTGGATGTTCCTATCAATGAAGGCACTGAGGTGGGTAACTCCACGGTGGAATCACTGGTGATAGATGAAGATAGCAGTCAGGTCAGGCACCAGAAGCCGGGTCGAAAAGCGCCGCCGACCCAAGGGACCGGCAAACTCGAGATTCTCACTAATCAGTTCGGTTTGGGCGATTCAGATCAGACGGCTGAGGGTGGTGCCCATGACTACGACTGGTTTGTTGATGCTATAAAAAGCGATGTCGATCCGGCTAACCCGACAGCTCATTCAGATTCAGGGTCGTTGTCGATCACAGATCCTTCGGCGGCGGTTGATCCTGTTACCCCCGGCCCGGGCACGCCTTCTTCCGTCAATTCAGTACCGGCCATCGGGGTTGAGCATTTCATCGACGAATTCAAAAAGGAGATGGAGCAGGTACGCTCCAACGAAGAGGAACGGCCACTTTCCGAAGTGCCGTCTCAAACTCCCGCTGAACTCGGTGATGAACTAGCCTGGGAAGAAACAATGGAAAAGATTGGGCCGACTCAGATTGATATCTTCATCAAGGAGTTTGCACACGAGGTCGGCCAGAAGGTGGCCGAGATGATGACCTCCCGGATTGATTCCGATAAGCTCCTTCGCTTAATCAAATCTGAAATCCTTGAGCGGCAGAAGAAAAGTTCGCGATAGATCGAAACATGTCGTTGTTCTGTGTGTTATAATATCTCCAACCAGAGTTTTGTGGGCGGCAGACGTCCCGTCTGCCCCAAAGAGCATCCTCGCTTACCGTCATTCCGGCGCAGGCCGGAATCCATGACCGCCAATCTTTGTAGAATAAATGCCCAGTCGCCTTGGGTCATATTGGAGTACTATCCCAAGCTGATTCTTGACTGCTTTTTCGGGATGCGAGTGGACATGGGCACCCGCCTTCGCGGGTGTGACAGAGTGAAGCGCTCGTCAAAGCAATCGAATGTTTCATCGCCGTACACAAGGAGAACCCAAAGTTCTTTGTTTGGACGGCCAAAGCTGAAAAGATATTGGCAAAGGTCTGCCGAGTCAGGGCGGTTCTTAATAAGATATCATCTAAATGAAACACTACAATAGAGTTAAACAATGAGATTCTTTCGAAGTAATACTATTCTGCGGACCTTAACACTCGCCGGCTGGCTTATGTTCAGTTTGATCGGCGGTGTATCTTCAGGCGTTGCACAGTCTTTTAGTCTTGGCGAAAACGATGTCGAAGAATTGGTTGATGTCGTCTCGGTTTTCTCGATGTCTGTGGCGGAATCGGGTGGTGTCTATGATGCGGCAGTTGTTGTCGATATCGCGCCGGGCTGGCACATCAACTCAGCTGCCCCGTACCAGGACTATCTTATTGCCGCTGAAGTTGCGTTTGGTTCGCTTGAGGGTATTGTTCCGGGTGACCTGATTTATCCCATAGGGGTAGATGAAACCCTGGGTGAAGAGCGCATGTCGGTCTACACCGACCAGGTGATTATTCCGTTTCGGGTTACGATTGACTCTAACCTGTCGGCCGGAACCTATACCTTACCGATCACAATGACATATCAGCCGTGTAACGACCGCGAGTGTCGGGCACCCGAAGATGTGGATGTGTCGCTGAAGATCACTGTAGGTGTTGGTGGTCATTCGATCAACGAGACAGTATTTGCCGGCCAAAGCGAAGCATCAGAGGCCGACCTGCCCGACACACGGGCGGTAGAGCCGGAATCCGAACTGGAGCAGATGATACGCGATCACGGAGCTTGGGGTTACGTATTGGTGTTGGGTCTTGCCTTTGTCACGGGTCTGCTGTTGTCGTTTTCGCCTTGCACCTATCCGATGATTCCAATAACGGTAAGCATCTTTGCCGGGCAGGAACGTACTGTAGGGCGGGGTTTTTTCCTGTCACTGATTTATGTTGGGACGATGGCGTTTATTTACGGCATCATGGGGCTGGTTGTTTCGGCGGTCGGTGGTGTGTTTGGTGCCTGGCTGGCCAGTCCGCCGGTGGTTATCGGCATTGTGATTATCTTTATCGTGTTCGCGCTGTCGATGTTTGGTCTGTACGACCTGAACATACCAGCTTCGTTGCGTAATAAACTGGGTACAACCAAGGGTGGCGGGGGAGTTGTTGGATCGATTATACTCGGAGTCGTGGCCGCTTTAGTCGTGTCTCCCTGCGTGGGGCCGTTCGTGGCTGGTATCCTGCTCTATATTGCTACCAACGGATCACCGGTTATCGGTTTCTTTACTCTGTTTTCCTTTGCACTCGGTCTGGGAACCCTCTTTGTTATTATAGGCACGTTTTCTTCGGCTATTAACCGTTTGCCACAATCCGGTGTGTGGATGGAAACAGTCAAGAAATTCTTCGGTTTTATCCTTTTGTTGATGGCTATCTATTTCCTGCGACCGTTGATAAGTGTAGAGATTACTGCACTGATTACCGCATTGCTTCTGTTTGTGTTCGGAGTTTTTGGCGGAGGTCTGGATCGACTAACGTCTGAATCCGGTTTTTTCCCGCGTCTCAAAAAACTTCTCGGTATTTTGGCTCTGATTGTTGGCACCTATCTACTTCTCGGTCTTATGTTTAGCCAGGGTTTCCTATTGCCGTCCGCCTCGCATTGGTTCCCATCTATGGGAGCCGTGTCTACGGTTGAGGAAACCGGCATCACGGGCTGGGAAACTGATTTGGCAACCGGTCTGGCGCGTGCACGTGCCGAGAATAAACCGGTCATTATTGACACTTGGGCGACCTGGTGTGCGAATTGCCGTGTGCTCGAGAAGAAGACTTTCAGTAACCCTGAGGTTGGGGTTGAAGCCGAGCGTTTTGTGCCTATAAAGGTTCAACTGGAAAAAAGTGATTCACCCGAAACCCTCGCTTTCAAAGCAAGGTTCGGACTCAAGGCTTATTCTCTGCCCACCACTCTATTGCTGGATTCTCAGGGTGAGGTGCATAAGATTATAACCGGTGTTGTGGAACCTGAATCTCTGATCATCGAGATGCAACGCCTGCATTAGCAAGTCTTGTTTGGGTCGATTGGCCCTGCGTTGAACGTCTATCCTGTCAAATGTTATTCATCGTTGACCGATATTACTGATTGTTTAGATACGTCTTTTTTTGTCTCAGACCATCTTGACCTGTACGAAAAGGTAACCTATATTGGCGAAAGTAAAGAAAGCACAGGACAAAATACTCGGATACTTATGCCTGCCAAAAAAAAGAATCAATCAATTATCGCGATCTGTATTCAGGAGCCTAAGGAAGACGGCTCGAAGATGGATCTGGGTGCCATCAAAGGCGACAACCTGAGATTTCTACACCAGGCGTTCATCACTGACACTGTGGTCGAAGCGTTGAAGTTGCCATCGGTTGATGTCAGGTTGTACTTTATTGATGAGCCGGAACGTGCTCGACTGGTCAAGATTGTTTTCGACTACCTCGTTAAGAAGCTGGGGGGGAAGAAAAGCGATCTGAAAGCTCGTTTCTCGTCACACGCCCTCACCCTGGAACGGTGGGGTATCAGGATCGAAAAGATATTCCAGGATTGTTTCAAGTCTGGTTACAACAATGTACTGCTGGTCGGCAGTCGCACGCCGACGTTTACAGCCTCGATGATGAAATCTGCCCTGCGCATGTTACGGGATTCAGACGCTGTATTCGGCCCGACTCCCGAAGGGCGATATTACACTATCGGAATGTCGGGAGCCTATCACATCAAGCTGTCGGATTTTGATTGGAAGTCACCCTCAATATACTCGGAAGTAGCTTCGGCTTTCACCGGTAAGTTGAGTTGGTCAGAGCTTGATATTTGGTATACTATCGAAAGTCCCGAAGAACTTGACTTGATGGCGCGTGATATTAACCAGTATCGATTTGAACAGGATGATGAAACTGCGCGTGAGACCGAACTGGTCATGGAACGATTGCTTACAAAATTGGATATCTAAATGGAACGTTATCTCCAAAAACTAAACTGGCCCACTATTGCAGAGTTGGTCCCTGATAAGATCGAAACAATTATTCTTCCGATTGGTACCGTTGAAGCTCATGGGACGGCCTGTGTCGGTACTGATAACTTTATCCCGGAAATGTTGGCCGATGGTATCGCCGAGCGGATCGATGCTCTCATTGCGCCAATAGTAAACTATGGTATCACCAAGTCACTTTTTCGCTACGCCGGTAGTATCACTATTGATCCGGAAATTTTTGAAGGCTTTGTTCGAGACATTGCCGACTCGCTGGTGAAGAATGGTTTCAGGAACGTGATTGTTCTTAATGGGCACGGGGGAAATAATACATCGCTGAAGAAAGTCGCGTACGAGTTCCATGTGGAAACCGGTTGCAACATGGCTGTTGTTCATTGGTGGGAACTCTGTGATGGGCTTGATCGTAAATTCTGGGGCCATCCCGGTGGTCACGCCGGCACCAACGAAGCGGCTCTGGTTCAGGCGATTGATCCGGCTTATCTTGATGAATCCTCATACGACCCGGAAATTGCCTACAACTTTAGGCGTGGTGCGGATGTTTACCCGGTACCGGGGACAATTCTCCTGTACGAAGAAGGAGTGGGATATCCCGAATTTGATATCAAAAAAGCACACGAATACCGTGAGTTGGTCATCAAGGAAGTTGGCGATTTTGTAGAGATGGTTCTAAATCGCTGGGCGAAACTTGGTGTCTAACAGTCTGCGTCTCTAAAAATTATCGATATACATCATCCGCACTTCACGGGTTAGAGTTTCCGATTCCCATCGATTTATAAGCAGATCTTTGAGTAACAATTCCAATTCGAGATTTTCGGCGAAAAGCCACTTGATCGATACGTTCAGGTAACCCCGTCCTTTGCCGGTAATATGATCGTTGTCACCTTTGTTGTCGTTAAGGGCGGCATCATACTCTGCCAGGATAGCTAAGTTGTAATTGAAGGTGGCATCGAATCCGCCAAAGAAATTGATATCTTTGTCGTTGTCAACATCATGTTCGCGCGAGTAGTTTACCCCAAAGTGCCAGCCGGATGTCCATTTGTAGAAATAGAAAGATCGACTTACTACCCCGTAGAAACCACGCGATTTGTAGGTGTAGCGCTCATAATCGCTACGATAACCACCGTAACCCTGGTCAGAGAAACCGATCGCGATAGCCGGAAAAAACTCGAGTTCATCAACAATGCGGAATTTCAGGTTGAATCCGATCCGAGGGTTCCACTCCGGGTCGCCATTCGAGACAATATCAGTGCCACCATAGGCGATACCCAAAGAGAAACGGTTAGATAGCCCGATATCGGTATAGCCGAGGGCACCACCACCCGCATAGATGCGCAGACCGATCTGAAATGTCCCCTTCGGCAATGTGCCTGCCGTTGGCAGATCAACCAATTTGCGAGGGGCAAAGTCGTAGAGCGTGTGGGAGGCGTCCAATTCCATATCCTGGGCATTCGCCGAAGTTATGGTCAGCCAGCCGATTGTCAGCATTGCGATTGTCTTGCTTAATTTGGTCATCTCAACATCCTCAACTCACCCATCACTACTTACGTTCACATCTCAATTGATTATACCCGTTCACCTAAAATCAAGTCAAACAAAATCCTACCGTGCCGGCGTGTTGCCATATGTGTTACGAGAATGACTGCCGAATCAGATTCGGGACAGATGTCGGATGTGTTTGGCCAGAGTGTGGGTTATTTCACCCGGCTCGAAGAAAAACCGTCGCCGTCCATAGGATATTTCCGAGATGCCAAGTACTAGTTTGAGCGAGCTTGACAGGAAGATCTCGTCAGCCTCGACCAGTCGATCCAGCGATTCATTCTTTTCTATAATACGCAGGCCGAGTTTACGGGCTTCCCGCATGACAACTTGACGTGTTACCCCTTCAAGGCAACCGGCGGTGATTGGTGGGGTATAGATTCGACCCCGGTGACACCAGAAGATATTGGCCGTTGTGATCTCGGCCACCTGCCTCTTCTTGTTCAACATCAAAGCATCATCGAACCCCTCGATTTTTGCCCGCTTGAGCGCGGCCGCATGGACTGCGTACGAAATGGTTTTGATGCGCCGAAACTTCGAATCCTGGTCAACCCGCCAGTCAGATACCTGTACCCGAAATGGTTGCAAGGGGAGAGTGTGGGGGGCCGCTGAGAGGATAACCTGCGGTTTACCAGGTACTCCGGTCCATCGTTCCGCTTCCCCGGAAGTCATCGTCAGTCTCAGTTTGTTGATTCGGTCCGGGTGAGCTTCCAGCGTTTTTCGCATCCATTCGGTAAGTTGTCTTCGTCCGACCGGTGGTTTGAGATCGATAACAGCCGCGCCCTTGTAGAGGCGATCCAGATGTAATTTCAGATACAGCACTCGATTATCACAGGCCAGAAAAGTCTCAAACAATCCCTCAGCGTAAAGGAGTGAATTGTCAAAAACCGAAACCCGCGCTTTGGCGTTTGAGACTCGTTTGCCGTTGATAGTCGTGATCGTTCTGGCTCGCTTTGTTGTCATGCTCTTGCCCCAATAGCTCGAAACAGGTTATGCGCCTTGAGTAACATCTCATCATACTCAGCGGTCGGATCGCTGTCGGCCACAATGCCGCCCCCGGCATGAATCTGGTAACAGCCATTGCGATGCGTCATGGTGCGGATTGCGATATTGAAATCAGCCCGGCCAAACCCGACATAGCCGATGGATCCGGTGTACACCGACCGGGGTTGATCTTCCAGTTCGTCGATAATCTCCACCGCTCGTTTCTTTGGAGCGCCGGTGATTGATCCGCCCGGTAGCAAGGCAGTCAGGACTTTCTTTAATGTACAATCTGGTCGCACTTGGGCTGAGATATCCGATATCAGATGAATCACCGATGAATAAATCTCGGGACGATACAACTGTTCAACCGTAACTTCACCTGCAGGTGCCAGTTTGCCCAGATCGTTGCGAACCAGATCAACGATCATCATCAGCTCGGCCCGATCTTTGTCCGAATGTAACAGACGTTCAAGATTGACGGCTATGTCGTGTTCATTCTCGCCTCGGCTGATTGTCCCTTTGATTGGCGAACTGACGATACGGTCGCCTTCCCACAGGAACATTCTTTCCGGTGAGGATGACAACACTTGGTAGTCGCCGAAATTCATGAATGCGCTGTAAGGGGCCGGGTTGAATCGCCGTAATCTCAAGTAGGCTACGAACGGGTCAAGCGAAGTCTGAGCTTCAAACCGACAAGTGTAATTAGCCTGGTATATATCGCCTTCAAAAATATACTGTTTGACTCGGTTCACCCGGTCCAGGTAGGTGGACCGCGGAGTGTTGTCTTTCAGCTCGGTGGGGCAGGGGTAATCAATTGCCGCCAGTTGTGCGGGGTCGATGTCGGTTTCGAGATACTCCATCGCCAGTCCCGGCGACGAAAACCAGCCGCTTTGGTGGTCATACTCCAATACCTGGTCATACACATAGAAATGAATCTCAGGCCGGTGCGAATTTTGGTGGGACGACCGCAGTTCAAGCCAGGGGAGACAGGCTTCGTATGATATATACCCGATTGCGATTCGGTGTTTGTCCAGTCGGATTTGCTCCAGCTCGGCAAGGATGCGATTTCGGTCACAAACGGTCGATTCTTTGCTGTCGGTTTGGCTTATTGTCCCCTGATTGCCTCGGAGAATGATCTCGGCAGTTGGGTTAGTGGCCAGAATTGAATGCTCGCCCCAGCCGCCGCGTGTTAGTGATGAGTCCAGCCAGACTGAGCCGGGTTGTCGAGCGATCTGGGCGAAACAGTCGATCGGCAGAAGCGTGAGACTGGAGATTGTTGGTTGTGGCAGACCCATAGTGGGTTGAAAACTATGCCGAACAGCTCCAAAGTCAAGTCCTCACCTGCGGGGATTGACTTCCAATGGCTATATTAGTTTCTTGTATTGATGGAATCACTCCGACTCGGTCTTATCCTCGTATCTATCATTGTTGCTCTCAGGCGCAAGATCCCGATTGGGATTACGCTTATGGCAGTAGGGCCGTTCACGGCGTTGATTTATCTGATTCCACTTGATTCACTGTTGGTGACTTATCGCGATGTTGCTCTGTCTCACAGGTTTATATCGCTCACCGGGCTGATTGTACTGGCGACCATAATGGGGAGTCTGCTCAAGGATCTGGGTTTTCTGGATCGTATGGCCGATGCCTGCCAGAATCTTCGCGGCGGCAACAAGGCCGCAGTTGTTATCCTTCCGCCACTTATTGGGGTGATGCCTATGCCGGGCGGGTCGCTTATGTCAGCGCCGCTGGTTAATTCGCTCATGAGCGACAAGCAATACACACCACATTTCAAATGTGCTACCAACTACTGGTTTCGACACCTGATCGAACTGACCTGGCCGATCTATCCGGGGATAATTCTCACCGAGGCGGTTACCGGCATGCCGGTTTACAAAATATCGCTGTTACAATCACCTCTTACAGTAGCGATGCTCATAGTCGGCTTGTTTGTGTTCATTCGACCTATGGGGAGTCAACCATCAGCTAACCCGTCAATTGCCAAAGCTGTCATCGGGATTATTGGTTCGATCTGGCCGGTGATTATTGCGGTCACTTTGTACGGAGCTTTCAAGGTTGAACTATCGCTTTCATTGTTGATTGCCAATCTCTGCCTGGTTGTAGTTGCGCATCCGACGAAAAAGATTATGGCCAGTGCGATCAAGCAGGGGCTGTCGATCAAGATGTTGATGTTCATTTATGGAGTGCTGTCATTCCAGAGTATTCTGGAGCTTTCGGGCGGAATGGAGTCGATCCCGAAATTAGCGACAGAGTATCATCTGCCGGAAGGTATGATTATTTTCAGTGTTTGTTTTTTGATCGGTTTCCTGACCGGGATGATTTCGGCCTATGTCGGGTTGGGGTTCACATTGCTGGCCGGATTGCTCTACCAGCCGGAACTTATCCCGAACAATATTATGCTGGCGTCGCTGTCGGGATTCACCGGTTTTCTTATATCACCAGCGCATTTATGTGTGGTTGTGACCTCAAATTATTTTGGTTGTGATGTGGGGAGTATGATTAAAAAAGTCATTCTGCCACTGGGAGTGGTCTTTGCGGTTGGTGTGGTGTTGTACCTGCTTGATTACGGCTCGCTGTTCGAGTAGGCTCCGGTAATGTGACGTTTCGTGGGCGGCAGTATTCGTGGGCGGCAGACGCCCTCGTCTGCCCCGTAGGACTTGTTTGTGGACTGTAACGTACACCACGCAAAAATTTTGTAGGTCGGTGTTCCGATGGGTGCCTCGGCGACCGGAGAAACCCGACATCCGGCCTAATCATCGCAGAAACAATCCGTTTTCACGATAGATAAAACCCTCGATTGAACTCTTTTTCAAAAACACGATTTCATCTCTGATGTAATGCGAGTGGACATAGGCACCCGCCTGCGCGGGTGAGACGGAGAAGGCGGGTGAGACGGAGAAGCATAGTAGGTCAAAACCAGACCGCTTCGGGCGGTTTCGACATTGGTGGACTTACTCCGTGGGCGGCAGACGCCCTGTCTGCCCCAAGGACTTGTTTGTGGACTGTAACGTACACCACGCAAAAATTTTGTAGGTCGGTGTTCCGACGGCCACGCCAGCGACCGGAGAAACCCGACAGCATAGTAGATCGAAACCCCTTAGCGGTTTCGACATTGATGGGTGGTAGACGTCTCCTTCTGCCCCAGAACCTCGTGGCGCACGAGGGTGTACTCTTGTCATTCCCGAGCAGTCGGGAATCCATGACCACCAATCATCGCAGAAACAATCCGTTTTCACGATAGATAAAATCCTCGATTGAAACTTTTTTTCAAAAACACGATTTTATCTCTGATGTAATGCGAGTGGACATAGGCACGCTCAATTCACAAACGAAGTGCAACACCTGTATAAGGTGTTGTTATGGGAAAGAAATACAATCAGCTCACCATTGAAGAGCGG
>JAGGTI010000127.1 GCA_021163775.1 Candidatus Zixiibacteriota bacterium | reverse complement strand
CACCCGATCAGGCCGCCGCCGAGAACAATATCGCCATCGTAAAATACGACTGACTGGCCCGGTGTTATCGCACGCTGTCTCGTCTCAAACATAACCCGGACCGAAGTGTCTGTCAATAGCGATACCATAGCGCGGGCTGGCGGATGCAAATACCTGATCTTCGCCTCACATCGTAGAGGCGAACCAGACAATGAATCCTGTGCGACCCAGTTGACATCGGTAGCAGTGAGTTCGTTCGAATACAGACTTTGGTCATCGCCGACAATCACTTGTCGCGTAGCGGGGTCGATCTTCTGCACATAGAGCGGTGTCGGATGGCCACCCCCCAGCCCTTTGCGCTGGCCGATAGTGAAAAACTCAGTTCCCTGGTGCTTACCCAAGACACGACCATCGGTGTGGACAATCTCCCCCGGCTGGAACTCTATATTGTTTTTCTCGCCGTACTCGCGCAGGAAACGATGGTAGTCATCATCAGCAACAAAGCAGATTTCGCGTGATTCGGCTTTGTCGGCTGTTTTCAGATCATACCGGCGGGCGATCTCACGCACTTCGGATTTCAGAAGCGCACCCAGCGGCATCAGTGTCCGCGCCAGCGCCGCCTGAGAAAGCCCCCAGAGCACATACGACTGGTCGCGAGTAATATCAATCCCCTTGCGAATCCGCCAGCGTTTATTCTCGCCACGCTCAATAAACGAATAATGCCCGGTGGCGATATAGTCACAACCGAGTTCATCGGCTTTGCTCAAGAAGGTGTCCCATTTGATTTCACTGTTACACCGTACACACGGGTTCGGGGTGCGTCCGGCGCGGTATTCGCTGATGAAATTGTCGATAACTTCACGCTGAAACGTTTCGGACAAATTCAGAACATAGAACGGCGCGTCGATCCGATCACACACAAAGCGGCAATCGGTTATTGAATCAAGCGAGCAACAGCGACCATCACGGGCGATATCACGGGCGATATCACCGCCGACATCGACATAGTCCCACAATTTCATGTGGGCACCGATAATCTCGTATCCCTGTTCCTTGAGCAGGAGCGCCACCACCGATGAGTCCACCCCACCCGACATAGCAACTAACACTCTACCTGGGGAAACCATATCAACCTGCCAGAATAAAGGTTATCACTCTGCTTTCTTGTAGATCGGAGATAGTTCGCGCAACCGCTCGACAATCGGACCTAACTTGTTTATCACATAATCAAGTTGATCCCGTGTCGTGGAACGGCCCATCGAAAACCGGATCGCTCCCTGTGACTGCACTTTTGGTTTACCCATCGCCATCAACACATGCGAAGGTTCTGTTGCGCCCGAAGTACAGGCTGAACCGGATGAACAAGCAATACCTTCAACATCAAGCGAGAGCACAATCGATTCACCCTCGATCCCGGCAAACGAAAGATTAACCGTTGGCGGTATGCGGTTCTCACTGGGACCGTTGAGAAATATATCGGGGATATTGCCAATTACTTTGTCAATGAAGTAATCAGCCAGTTCGCTGAGGCGTTGGTGGTCGTCATCCATACTGCTTTCAGCAATCTCAAGGGTCTTCGCCAAACCGACCACGCCAGCGACATTCTCTGTTCCGGGGCGACGTTTCTTCTCGTGCGAACCACCATAAAACAGTGGTGTGATCTTGACCCCTTTGCGAATAAAAAGTACCCCGGTACCTTTCGGGCCGTAGATTTTGTGCCCGGTGAGAGACAGCAGATCCACACCGAGCTGTTTGACATCAACTTTGATCTTACCTGTCGCCTGGACCGCATCAGTGTGAAATATAATCCCACGATCACGAGTCACTTTGGTGAGAGCCACTATATCCTGTATCGTACCGGTTTCGTTGTTGGCCAGCATAACCGAAACCAGACCGATCTTGTCATTGAGCAACGCCTGTAACTGATTTGGTGACGCAAAACCATCACCATCCACCGGTAGCAGGTCAAGCTCAAAACCTTCATGGTGCGCCAGATGCTCGGCTGGCTTCAGTACGGCATGGTGTTCAGTAGCGCCAACGACAAGATGGTTCTTACGGTCCTTAATATGATAGGCTGTGCCCAGCATGGCGATATTATCAGATTCGGTACCTCCTGAAGTGAAGTACAATTCTGAAGGCTCACAGTTTATGAAAGCGGCAATCTGCTCTCGGCTCTGTTCCAGCGCGATTTTGGCATCACGGCCAAACCCATGTACTGAACTGGCGTTACCGAACTGGTCACCCAGGTAGGGCAACATTGCATCGATCACTCTCGGATCAACCGGGGTAGTGGCATTATGGTCAAGATATATTCGGTCCACAGCAATAATCCTCAGCCTAAGGCAATTGTTTCATCGTCCCTCTGGCCAAACCTGAGGGCTAATGTTAGAACGCGTACAATATAGTAAAGTGCCAGCGGTCCGAGTATTCAAAATCGTGGTGTTCGAGAACCCAGGCGCGATCTATCCGAATCGGTCCGGCTGGCGAGGCGATCTGAAAACCGGTACCGTATGATACCGCCAACCTGTCGAAGCGCATTTCTTCCTGGTTGCGAAAACCGTTGCCAACATCAACAAAGATCGACTGCCACTGAGGAAAGCGTTTGAAAATATCACCGATAAACGGCAACACATTCAGAAACTGCACCGTTTTCCAGCGGAACTCATGATTGAACACCACAGTGTAACGGGCACCCTCGGGAATGAATGTACTATCTGATGCAAGCCGTAACGGTCCGAGTAAATTCTCTTCAAAGCCTCGGACGGATGAAGCACCGCCAATATAAAGAGTCTCATCAAGGGGAACAGATTCTGTCTGACCAAACTCTTTGGCCCACGCGCCACGAACTCGAACGGCAGAAACCCAGCCCGGCCAGACACGGCGGTAGCGCGACCAACTACCCTGCAACTTGAAGAAATCAGCATCGCCCCTAAGGAAACCGCCGTAGACCTCGCCGCTAAATTCGGTAACTGAACCCCGGGTGGGAATAAACAGATCGTTGCGGCTGTCCCGTCGAATAGAAGCATAGAACTTCCGGCGAGCCGAGTTGCCGGTCAGCTCTTTGATGGCCGGGATTTCGTCTTCCGGAATTCCTGACAGCCTGACGTTTTCATACTCGAATCCGAAATCGGCACGCACTTTTCGTCCGAACCATTTCAAAAAAGCGATTCTGACCGACCAGGAGCGTCGATCGAAATCCTGCTCGGCATCCTTTATTGTTGGTTGCCATTCGTAAGCGATCGAGAAAGGCATCCGTACACCCATAAACCAGGGCTGACTGAACTTGAGGCGATAGCGATGAGTGAACAGGCGGGCCCCGCTCCCTCCCGAAAATGAGTAGTCGGCCAAAGCTTCAATACGACGTGGACCGATCAGCCCAAATGACTTACGTGAACCGACTCCGAATGATGCGTCCCAGAGCAAATCCCTAACTTCCGACTTACTGACTCCCGCGCGTGTCACCAGGTAGGTTGGTTTCCGTTCTCTGAGTTCCAGAACGAAATCGGGATTGAGCCTATCGGGACTGTCTTCGGCCTGACGGATCTGAAAGGTAGTGTAGTAACCCGATTCAAAGAGACGTCGCTGTGATTCAAGGATGTCATCACGGCGGTACACTTCTCCCTGCCTGATCTTGAGTTCCCGCAAAGCCACTGACTGTGGATATTCGTACGCCCCTAAAACGGTCACGTTGCCAAACCGAACCAGGGAATCTGATTCAATCTCGAATGTAACAGCACTACTATCTGGCGAACCAGTTGTGTCCACCTGATACGTCACCTGAGCGTACGGATACCCACGATTAGCCAGAAAGGCGCGGATAGCAACTTCGGTATCCTTTAGTTCGAACGGATTCACCGGTTGGCCGCAAGTCAAACGGTTGACAACATGCCTGATTCGGACATGATACTCACGATCATAGGTACCAATCAGATCGATTGTGCCATATCGGTACCTGGCCCCCTCGTCGATCACGATTTTCACCATTGCATTGGAATCAGGCGGCATGATCTCAAACGAGTGATCGATTCGAACTCCCAGGAAACCACTGGTAAGATACAGGTACTTAATCTCAAGCGTGTCACGGCCCAGCGTTTCGCGCTGTACCCGACTTCGGCGATCACCTTTTATGGCCAGCCACAATCCACGAGGACGCGAGTAAAGATGTTTGCGAATTTCACCGTACGAAAAGTTTTCGTTCCCCTCGATATGAATGGAATCAATTTGGGGGTTGCTCCGGGCCCATCTCAGTTTGGCCTTGTCAACGGCCTGAACCTCAAACGCCAACAGAAACAATAATCCAAAAACAATTGATAACCAGGTACGCATCAGAATTCCAGATTCCATTTGAGGTTCAAGTGAAAACGCTCACCCTCTTTTTCATCTTCATCGCTGAAACCTTCTAACAGGAGCGCACGACTGAAGCGATACTCAAAACCAGCCGCCGGACGTTGTCCAAATCCTACTTCGGATCGCCCCCACAGGTAGAGGTTTTGCGATGTATAGAACCCAAGCGTTACCCTGGTTCGAGCCAAATCAAGATAGCCTTCATAGGTCGGATCAATTTCAAACGTTTCGACGCCAATTCGCCTGGTGACGATCTGTGACGCCTGCGATGACACCAGTTGCGAAATCCTCTGCTCGAACGCGCCACCATTTGACTTGCTTCCGTAGTAATTCGCCACAATAAGAGGGACGATCGCCTCGTAGCTCAAAGGCGCATCCTCCCCGTCTTCTTCCAGAAAGAACCCAAATTCAGGGTTGTCCAGCGTACCAGTCACATGAACTTTCAAGTCCTGGTAACCACGTTCATCATCACCGGAGCGCGACACCGGAATACGTGAACGTGCCCAGATATCCAATCGCGGGTTGGGATACTCGATATCTTCAAAAATTACCCGTGCACTGTCGGGGATTATTCGGAATGTTTTGTCGAACAGGTAACCCTTACCGCGCAGAATTTCCAGTTCACCGATAAAGCGATACAGACCGTTCTCGCGAATAATGTTGAGGAACCCACCGAACTCAGCATCGATATCTTCGTTGCGTATCCGGTAGTTGGAAGGTATTTCGATGTTGATATTCAGATCCCAGGTATTCTCACCGGATAGCGCCAGCATCAGTGGCGAACCGGTTTCGTCATCGGCGAATTCAACCTGGTATTTGCCCTCGGATAGAATCAGATCACCCGTCACCGCCGGGGGTGTGTCGCCCAACACTTTTAGATGCCCCATGACAACGCCCTCAACATCGTCCAGATCATACTGGAAGTATGTCTCGCTGGGTATGTCAATATCTATGTTATAGTGTAAACTGTCGAGCGCCTTGACTGTTAATTCACCCCAGATGTCGGCATAACCTAAGCGTTTAGACTCATTGTCTTTGTCGCAAACAAAGGCCCGCACGGTATCAATGCTGATAATATTGTCACGCATGTTGGCGGCGGCAGAATCGACCTGGAACGGGTTGACCAAATCGAAATATTTCAAGCGACCATCCTTCAGAAACGCCTGACCATCAAGGTGCGGACGGCGGGGCGTACCGCTCAGACGGAAGTCAGCGTTGAAATCACCATCCAGTTGCTCCACCGATGGCAAAAACAGGTAGACCAGTTTGAATTCCCGGTCAGCGGCTGTAATTGCAAGGTCAAACGGCTGATCGGGCAGACGTTCGTCAACACCTTTAGTAAATGACAGGTCGGCATAGAACTGACCGTTTGCTCGATAAGCCCCGAGATCAGATTTCACTACCACACTGTCAAGAATTACGAGGCCATCCCGGTAATGAGCACTGCCGGCCCCAACACCAAGTGTTGTATCCATATATACAAGCGAATCGAGAGTACCCGAGAGATTGAATACAGGTTTGGCAAAAGCACCACTGATACTTGCCTCGCCAGAGAGACCAGCATCCAACCCTAAATCCCATTCGAACAAACGTAACCAGGGCGCTATTGGAATACCAGAAGCACTGAGAGCTAAATCCATTGTTTCGTCAAAGTTGATGCGTCGATCGGCCACAATCGATCGCATTTTATTCCCAATCGCCGTTTCCGACAAATCAAAACCGAGCGAGTCGATCTCCACTAACATTTCTGATTGGTTGTAGAAATCGCGATCAAGGACTTGAAGAGTCAGAGTATCGATAGTCAGTGCCCAGGGATACACCCCCTGATTAAGTGTTGCCTTTGAAGCCAGCCCTGCGAATGAACTGCGAAACGCCACAGTGTCAATTATGACCAGTTGGGAATCGAGTTTAATCAGGCTGTACCCGGTATCATAAGGGACATCCCAGGCAGTTCCGGTCAGAAAATCAACTTCAACCGCTCCCACACGCCCGGTCAAAAAACGATCAATGTCAAAAGTCGCATAGGCGCTATCGGCATAAAGGCCATAGATCCACAACGAATCAGAATAAAACCAACCCTTAAGGTCAGGATCGGAAGTCCGCCCTGTGAGCGTAGCACTCGCCCGACCACGACCACCCGGTTGATTGATAAATAGCCGCTCACGATAACGATCCAGATTTACAAGGTCGGCTTCAACATCCAGATTGATGTCGCCAGAGTAGATAATCGTTCCCGCGACATAGAATTCATTTTCAAAATAATCAACTTGGAAAACTGAAGGAAACCAGAGCGAATCGGTGGTGATATATATCGGCCCCGAGGCGCGATGCAACGGGTATTCGTCAAATGACGATTCATGCAGGTTGACATCAAGTTTCAGCAACATAGTAGAGTTGGAGAAGGACTCTCCCCGAAGTTCCATGCGGCCACTGAGGTCGGATTCAAAACCGTTGCGAACAATCTGGATCAGATTAAAGTCACGCAGGTCGGCTGAAATCCAATATTGTTCCGGCTTGTCGCTGAAATCAACTTCGCCACGGCCATCAACACTACAATTACCAAGGATAGTGCCATACAAGGTATCAAACGACAACAGCCGGTCGGCAAATGAAAAATCCAGATACAGGTTTTCCAGGTCGGCAAAAAGAAAATTACCCCCCAGACCTAAGTGACCTTTCATGCCGTTGCGATCAAATGCCACCGAACCGTTGAGATCAAGCACACCTCGCAGGTTGAGACTGGTCAGGGCGCTGACCTGTTCCAGATCCAGCCCATCAGCCACCAGTTCTACCTGGCCTGACCACTCGCGCACATCGACTGCGCCACTGATTTTCAGATGAGTCTGATCCCGCAGTATCATCAAATCCTGAAACACCAGAGCACCGTCGGCCAGGGTCGCTTTCCCCGTGAGATTATCCAGACCGATGACCGGATCGGAAGAATTAAAACCAAGGCTCTGAATTTCCAGCGAAGTGGCACCGCCTTCCGAACACACCGCCATCGCCAGTGAAAGATCGGACACCCAAAGCGTGTCATCGGTTCGATCTATTCGTAACCGAACATTTTCGATACTTAGCTCATCAACTGCAAAGGCTGGAGCAACACCACCGCCCGTCTTGGGCGCACCGGGCAACGGCAACAACCAGCGGCCATCATCTCCTCTGGAAGCAATCAGGTCGACCCCATCAATTTGGACTCTTTCAAACATGAAAGTCCGATTCCACAGATCGGACAAGTCATACCGGGCCGTCAGATATGACACATTTATCAGACTGAACGACCGGACAGAGTCGGAATAGTTAATCGAGACACCTTCCAGTTCAAGGTCGCTGACAAGTCCACCTCGTATACGATCAATACTCACGGTCAGGCCACTCTGATCAACAATAGCATCGTTGATCTTACCGATTACATAGCTTTCAATTCCACCCAGATGAAAAAAGTACACATAGAACGCGATAACCAACACCAGCAGAATAGCCACGATTATGCCTGACCAGTATAGCAATCGATGCATCAGCCTATCCCCAACTGGTTGAGAATATTGATTGCCGTAGCGTGCCCTTCGGGTGATGCTGGCGACAGGTCAGAGATCACGTCGCGCACCAATTGTGGTTCAGCACCAACATTTAGTGCCCCCCGCAAATGTGAATGAAGTTGCGACACCCGGTTTTCCATCATCAAACAGGCAACGATAGCCATTTCGCGATCAATGATGTCGAGACCCGGACGAGAAAGCACCTTACCGTAACCCTCAAGTTCCATCCACAGAAATATCTCGGGAGCTATTCCCTGGACACGAGTCTTGAGCGCATCATAACTGCTGTCATAAATACGGCGACACAGATTCTGCCCTTGCTCAAGCCAGGTGGTCAGAGTGTCATCCGATAATTCCGCCGGCTGAAGAACCAATGAACCGTTTGGAACCGAGGCTGTTAACGCCTCCGCCGCAATCAGCATTCGGGGAAAGCCCAAGAAAAGATGCGATTGCAGGACAATCTCGTAGAGCTGTTCAGGGGTAGCGTGATGACCCAGGCAAACCCCGGTTGCGGCACGAAGGTTCTTGTCAGATGAATCAGTAATAGCGGCAGAATAAAGAGCGAGTGAGCGGGTAACCTCATAACGAGTCGGGGCAAATAAAGCCAGGCAATCGTTGAGAGACTCATTGTGATCGATACAACTCATACTGCCAAGTTATGATGACTCTCACCTTCTGGCAATTTGAAACTTACTATAGTTCGTCGAGACGATTCTCAAGTAATCGGATATGATTCTTCATTTTTACCAGCATTTGTCGGATTGAATCGGCCAGATGGTCCCGTGCCTTCTGGTCTCGTGGCATCCCATCACCTTCAAGATTGAGGCTCTTTCGCCCAACGATCAGCGATATAGAAGACTGCTGATCTTGCCGGAGGATATCCATCCGGAGAGCCGTACCCGGCACACTCTGCTTGACCAAACTGGCCAAACCAGTGGCAGAATTGACCTCCATTCCGTTGACAGCGTAAATCAGATCACCCGCCAGCAAACCAGCACGGCTGGCGGGGGAAGCCGGTACCACCGAAGTCACTACCATACCCCGCTCTATGATTGTCTGATGAGGCCGTCCGGATGATGCCGGAATAACCGCCTGCTGGATAATAATCCCAGGGGTTATTTCAATCTCCTGCGATCGGATACCGGCAAACCCAGACTGGCGGTCACCACTGTGAAGCAGATAATTGACTATCGCCGAAATACGGTGCGCAGGCACAGCCGAAGGTAATGATGGCTGATCTGTTGTCAACTCGGTGACAATTCCCAACAGACAGCCTGACAAGTCAAACACCCCGGTACCCAACTGACTACCCATGTGTGGGATCGAAAATTGCATAACGCCATCATCGCGAATCCCGGCGCAGAAACCAAGTGATGGCGACGAACGAAAACCGAAAGCATGACCTACAGCAATGACCATCTTTCCGGCACACGTCTGTCGATCAACCAGTCTGACCGGAACAACTGTCGTTGAAGCCGCTCGCAGAAGCGCTAGTTCTGTCTGATAATCGACTGCTATCAACTCCGCCGACACCACTTGGTTGTCGAACCGAACCGTTATGTGATCCCGTCCCAGAACCGGACGAGCCGGAACAAGTATCAGACCTCCCGAATCGACAACTATTCCAGTAGTATATTCCTTGGTATAGGTTTCATCGGTGGGACTGCCAAAGCGACTGAACGGTAGTCGGCGGGAAGCTTCAACCGTAACAATCGAGCGGGAGAGACCAAAGACCAGTTCGGTGAAACTGTTCTCAAAACCGTGCAATGAGCTATCGACAGCAAAGGCGCTGGAGGCAAAAAAGACCGCCCCGAGGATCACAACCAGTTGTCTCGCGGCGGTCATTGGCTTCATCGTTAACATTTTAGTATGCCTGGCCACTCTCCCCTCCAGAGGTTGGAGTGTTTACCCGGTAGATGTAATAGGTGACGCCGCCTGAAGTCTGAAAGAATTGTCCTGGGTTAGGTCTGGTAGTCTGACTCCGCACCATAGTGCCACTGGTCAATTGATTTACAAACGCCCGATTACTGGTAAGCCGTTGCGAAATCTGACCCAACCGTTCGGTTCGCGCCAGCTTCTGATTGAGCGTCCAGCTATCTTCCATAGCAACCGTGACGTTAGGGTTACTGGATGGTTGAGTGGTCAAATACCTGTCATCCATATGAATCGGAGTATTCGCAGTCGGGGTGGTTGATGACATCTCCTGACTCGGCTGATAAACATTCAGCGTCACCACAGCCAACAAACCGGCCACAACTGTCACAGGAACAAGAGACCGCCATTGGAATTTCGGCGCCCGTTTTGGCAGATATGCTTTAGTGCGAGTCTCCGCGAATCGTTCCTCGGCGATCCGACCCAATAGACGAGTGTTGAAATCGTCTGAGATCGGTTCGTCCGGTATTTCCCGCGCACCTTCCTGGATCGAAGCATAGATAGCGTATTCCCGTTTACAGGACGGGCATGACGCCACATGCTCCATCACCTCGGCATACTGACGAACATCCAGTTCCTCAGAACAGGCCGCTGACAGCAAGGAGCGTACTTTTCGACAACGCATTCTGTTCCTCCATCCTCGGTTTTAGTTTTTCGCGAAGCATGAGCCGTGCCCTGTTGACTCTTGACTTCACTGTTCCGAGGGGTACATCAAGTATCTTAGCTACCTCATCGTAAGCCATCTCCTCGACATCCCGCAGGAGAAAAGCCTCACGATATTTTTCAGGCAGTGTTGCCACCGCGCCTTCGAGTAGTTCGGGAAGTCGGCTCGGTAATTTTGGATCAACCGCCAGCTCTTTCTCACTACCCTTCATTTCCGATATCTCAAAAAACTTGAATCGGCGACGCTTGCGAAGTTCGTTCCGTGCCAGGTTGAGACCAATCGTGTAAATCCAGGTTGAGAAACAGTGCTGGAAATTGAACGACTGTCGGTGCTGATAAACGCGAACGAACGTCTCCTGAACGACATCCTCGGCTTCTTCTGTCGATGACAGCATCCGGCCGATGACATTCATAAGCCGACCTCGATACCGGTTGACCATAGAGTCAAACGCTACCATGTCACCATTCTGGATGGCTCGCATCAGGATATAATCTTTTTCTTTCTCGCTTGGTTTACTCATCGAGTTCCTCGCAGTGGTTATCTATAGTACCACCATGTCGGCTGGAAGTTCCAGAATTTATATTTGTAATTTACGGACTAACCCGCTGTCAGACAACATATTCCGTTTACATATCCAGATATGGACTGCGAATGTGCATCTTTTGCGCAGAAGTAGCGTAAGTTAGTGGGATTGTGTTGGTTAGGAACCGATGTCGAACCCGTCCGTTCTTCGCCTGGCTCATTACGGTCTGGGTTCGACCTACTTTTCTTGGCCCAAATCTCAACGATCACCCGGTACCCCACCCAGCGGGTTTTGTGGGCGGCAGACGCCCCCGTCTGCCCCAGAGCCCCGTGGCGCACGAGGGCGTACACCACGCACAAACGCGTGTCGGGTTTCTCCAGTCTCTGAAGAGGCTGTCGGAACACCGACCTACTTGACTCCCTATCGGAACCACAGGGATTCCGACTACTACAGTTTGGCCGCGACCGCCTCGGCTACTTCAAGGGTCGTGTTGGAACCACCCACATCGTAAGTGCGGACCTTGCCCTCTTTGATAACCGCCGCCATCGCCGTTTCGAGTTTGTCTGCGAGCTGTTGCTCACCGAGCCACTCCAGCATCAGTTTAATCGATAACAGCATAGCCATCGGGTTGACCTTGTACTGCCCGGCATATTTTGGCGCCGAACCATGAGTAGGTTCGAACACAGCCAGTTTGTCACCGATATTACCCGAAGCCGCAAAGCCCAAACCACCGACCAGTTGCGCACAAAGATCGCTGACAATGTCGCCGAACAAATTCGTTGTCACCAAAATACCATAGTCGAGCGGGTTCTTGATCAACCACATGCACATAGCATCGATATTGGTCTCCCACAGTTCAATACCAGGGTAGTCCCTGGCTACTTCGCGGGCGGTGCGAACCATCAGGCCGGAAGTCTCCCGCACGACGTTCGGTTTCTCAACCACCGTCACACTCTTGCGACCCTGTTTCTTAGCCAGTTCAAAAGCATCAACGATGATGTTGCGGCAAGCCTGACGGGTGTTGATACGCAGTGATATGGCGATGTCAGCACCATCGACACTATCAAACCGCGCCATCTTCTTGTTGTACTTCTTGAGCGCCGCGCGAACTTCATTCGGTAACGGATGAAACTCAACCCCGGAGTAAAGATCTTCGGTATTTTCGCGGAACACAACCAGGTCGATATTATCTTTGTAATTAAGCGGATTGCCGGGGTACGCTTTGCACGGCCGCAGGTTGGTGCGCAGGTTGAACTCCTGTCGCAACCTCACGATCGGCGAGGCGTAGACATGTCCCTTACCCTGTAGCTCAGGGATCAGTTCCTTCTCGCACTCTTCTTTCGGCATTGAAGTAATCGCACCGAACAGCGCACAGTCGGATTCATTTAGTAGTTTGACAGTGCGATCCGGTAGCGGGTTGGCCTCAGCCTTCCAGAACTCCCAACCGATGTCACCATGTGGGTATTCGGCGTCGAGATTGATCTTGTCGAGTACGATCTTCGCCGCTTCCATGACATCATTACCAACACCATCGCCCGGTAACCAGGCAATCTTGTACTTCGCCATCTTTGTAACTCCTGTTATCTAAAGAATAAAGGTCAGGTTAAAAAGGTGCGCCGTACCGAGGCTGTTGGAGTATGGCACAAACGCATAATCAATTGTCAGTTTTCTTTGTTTGAATGAAACCCCCGCAGATAAATTTTTACTGTCATAGCCAAACATGTAACCGGCCCGTAAATCGAACAACTCGTGCATCTCCCGCTCGACACCGACATGTAAGTGGGCGTCATCATCCACAAACACCAGGTCGACCGCACCCAGCCCCCAATCATGCTGTAAGGCACCACCGAAACGATAGGTAGTAGGGATTGAAATCGGCGTGGTTCCGGGCTGGGACGACACACTGAGCGATATGTCCGAGCCAATATTGGTGGCCGAAGCACCGAACGTCATACCCGGTTTGATTTCATAAATCGCACCGAGATCAATATTGAACACTGAACCACGATAGATATCAATCTTCTCAATAAACCAGCCGAGCGAGACACCAACCACTAACTTTTGGCCGATACGTCGAGCTAAACCGCCCTTGAAAGAAACATCGTAGAGTGAAAAATAACTATCCGGTTCAGCCGAAGGAACCAGGCGGAACTCCATATCACTTACCGTAGCATAGCGTATACCGCCGTGAATCCAGGTATTTTTGGTACCGTTGGAGGCGAAAAATATCGTCTCAAGACGGATATTTTCCCAGTAGGTATTGTGGCCAACCGAAGTGATAAACTTGTCAGTGAAACCAGCCCCAGCCGGGTTATAAAAGGAAGCGTTGGGATCACCGTTAATTGCTACAAAAGCGCCGCCCATACCGGCAGGTCGAGCACCAGCTTCGACTTTCATCAGGGCCAGACCATCCTGGCTAAAACCGGTCGATACCATCAACGGTATCACGAGAAGGGTTAAATATATGGCTCGTTTTGCCATCAGGCACCATCCTTAAAAAAGCAGGTCGAACGAAAAAATATGTTCCGAGCCTTCATCGACCCGGTCGGTAGAAAATGCGTAATCAATAGCGAGCGTCTTATTCCCCACTTGGAATACGTAGCCGGTACCGGCCGTCATGCGACCATCTGAATAGCCGGACCGCAACATGACTTCCGGTCTGAGGAAATACTCGGCCCCAATATGTAAGCGGGCACCCTGCTTGTCGTTCTTGTACAGATCAACGGCTGTCAACAGTTTACGATCCAACCAGCGGGCCGAAACACCGAGACCAACCTCGATCGGTATTTTGTCATCCTGCGCGGAGCCGAAGTCATCGGTCGTGTATTTTAGATCATATTTTTCAGTAGTCCAGCGCAGTTCCTTGGAGAAGTTCTTTGCTGTAATACCAATCTGGAGATCACGCACCGGCAGTTTGTCACGATTTTCACGATCAAAAAGTTGCTCAACATAAAGCATCAAACCGAAATCAAAACCGACCGTATTGACACTCATCTCCGAAATCCGCGACATCAGGTAATTAATATTGACACCAAACGAGAAGAATCGCTCGAAGCGTTTTGCGAAAACAATCGCTAACTGGTGCGAGTTCATGTCAATATCGTAGCCCTGAAGGTAGCCATCGCTGTCACGTGCTTCCACCGATCCGGAACCGGCGTAAAGCCAATGAACCCCGAGGGTCGATTGACCACGAACCGGGAACATTGCCGTCACATATCCCAATTGACGCCCCATCGACATAGTACGATATGAAGATGACAGCATAGGCCGTTGCAACCGGGCCAGACCGGCCGGATTGAACAGGGGCGCGGCGCCATCATCTGAGACAGCCAGATAGGCTCCGCCCATCGCTGTCGGACGCGCTCCTGCCGGTACAAGTAGCCAGGCACCAGCATAACCGCCATCGCCTTCACCACCGATCGCACCGGCCGCCAGGATTGTCAGAAGTCCAATAATTGCCGCAAATCTTGCCATCTCAATATCCTTTATGGGATCACCGCCAGTTTGCCCCAGCGGGTGTCACCATTTTGAAATTCAACTTTGAAGTAATAAATACCAACTGCCACCATATCGCCCTGAGCATTGTAACCATCCCAGGTGACTCCCTGGCTTCCCTGCGGTGGATAGATACCTGCCGGAAGTTCAACATTGTCAAGCGGTCGGGCCACGAGGTTCATGGCAAAATCATAGATCTCAAGCGTTACGGTTCCAGCCTGTTCAGCAACAAAATGGAAATCAACTTCCTGTCCCCTATTGGGGCGGAACGGTACCGGAAATGCGTATACTTCGTTGGCCGCTGTGGTCGAATCGACTCGCCTGAACAGGGTTTGACTCCAAAGATCACTGCGACTGAGGCGTACGGTACCGTCATCGGTACCAACCCAGATGTACGGATCGATCATTTCAACACCGTAGACTCCGGTTCCATGCTCAACTAATACCTCGCCGGATGCGCTATCAGTCAGAGCGACTACTCCCCAGGTAGTGTTCAGGCTGTCTAAAGCGCCATCGCAAAGGAGTAGACCGTTATTGGTAGCGGCAAAAATTGTATCGCCGATGAATTCGAAGTTCCAGGCAAAGTCATCCTTGTAGACCGTCTGCCAGACCAAGTTTCCAGTAACCGGATCAAAATCGCCCGCAGAAATGCCCTGGTTACCAAAAGTAGCTGGGCGTGCTCCAGCCCAAATACGGGCCAGGCCATCATCGAGATACTGCACACCAAGCGCCGGGATGAAATCACCTACCAAACCGAAGCCGGAACTGATGTAGGAATGGTTGACGACCACATCGGCTGACAGCGTGTCAGTATTGGCACGATAAATCTCAAATGATCTGCCCCGGTCAGTAGAAATCGCAACACCATTGGAACTGCCAAAAATAACCGTATCCTGTCTCACTTCCATAACTGTCACAGTATCATTGTCCAGACTTGCCACTACCAGCGTATCATCATAATACTGGCGAACTGAAAAATGATTGGTCGGTTCGGCACCCCGCGGGCTAAACCAGACGGCCAGATCACCCACCATAAAAACAGTATCGCTGAAGAAATTCACATCCCGAATTTCGACTCCCTGGCGATAGTAGTTCCAGGCGAATCCGGTAGTATCATAGGTCAAGTCTACCAACGTATCGATGATCAGAGTATCGATTTGTACCGTATCAAATACTGAATCATACAGTGAATCTACCGTGACTGGTCCGAACCGGCCCACCATCGGTATGCCATTACCGGTAAGCGGGCGATTAATGGTCCAGAGGATACTGTGGTCGGTGTAGTCATCACTCCAGGTCTGATGGCGAATACGAATCACCTTAGCCCCGGTGCTGTCGGTGTCGACAAAGGGAATGTTGGTAGCGGCAATAATATCACCGGCGCCATCCAAAGTCAGATTCACCAAACCGGAATCGGTTCCGATCAGAAGAGTATCTGCCAGTGTGGCCAGCGAGTTGGCTGTCCACAGGGCTGAATTTGTATATAACGTATCCAGAGGTAATTGTTGCCAAACCTGACCGGAGTCAACCGAAACATACAACCCGGCTCCCTCAATCGCGGCATAGACTCGACCATTCATCTTGGCAAAATCTATTATAGTTAGGCCGGAGTCGAGTGCCCAGGGTACCGCAGGGGTAGTAAAGGACTCACCGCCATCATAGGATATGGCCAACCCGGTTGGCATGCCGGTGGCGTGATCAGCCGTACCGACTAAAAGGCGATCCCCGATACTCAGCGTAGCGGTTATTTCCTCTCCCGGAAGACCGTCAATCTCAAACCGGGTGGCCAGATGGCCGCCTGCCGCCGAACCGAGCGAAAGACCGCTTTCGCCACCGATGAACAGGAGGCTACCGTCACCTCTGGAGAGGGAATCACAGAAACTTATCCGGTTGATCCAGTGTGAATACAGTTTATCACGAGGCGGAGCAAATACATATTGGAAAATTCCGGCGGCCGTACCGGCCCAGAGAAAGAGCGAATCGCCATGCGATGTATCAGCCACACAAGAGAAATATCTATTTCGCAATGACGGAGCCTCACCGGACAAAGCAAATTGGATTGAATCATACGGCGAAGGAAAAATACGTTGCCAATGGTCGCCACCGTCCTGAGACGCCAACAATCCTCCGGCAAAGGCGGCAAAGAACAACCAGTCCGCGTCACTACTGTCAACAGGACGGTTGTTGAAGAAACCGGGATCGGTGTGTCCAGTGATGTCAAAGATTGTCCGGTCACCGCCCTCGACATATGGGATATTTAGACCGTCAGGACCAAAATCAAGCGTCACCCAGGTTTCGCCATCGTCATCGGAGTAACTCAGACCATCAGAGAGCGTCATCAACTGCTCATTGATAAGCTCATTGTGATTGCTGGCCACCCATATGCGACCATCAACCGAGAAAATGGCCGACAGATTTTCGCTCGGCAACCCATGCGCAGTATTGTATGAGAACCAACTGGTGCCATCGTCAGGCGAGTAGGCCACGCCTTTGCCAGTAGCTAACCAGACCCCAGTGGGGCTGACACCGTGGCCGATAACATCAATAGCTACATTAGAAGCAATCCCGGTAGATTGACCGGCCTCAGTCTTGTACGTCTCAGCCACCTCGGCATTGGCTATCAAAGGCAACGCCAGAAACACGACCAGCAATTTGATTGATTTTCTCACCCTTCACCTCAATACAACCCTTACAAACAGTGGCGGCATTGGGCCGACACCAGACAGGTTGTTCTACATAAAAGCTATTTGACCAGATATTATAATCCACCTTAATCGCCAGCCTAATCCGGTCAACCCAGCCAACTCCCGAACATAACCAAATAGCACCCCCCTGGCAACATGTTTGACCCAGGTGGGGGTCGTCCACACGGCAAATCAGCCCTTGTAGCCCATCACCCACCCAAAGGTTCCCAGAGACAATGCTTCCAGAACAGCGGACAATGATGGGAACCTTTACCGCTCGGGGTTTTATAAATTGACACTACCGGCTCCGACCTGTATATAGCTTCATAGTTGCAACTTTTCGTGAGTAGAAATTTATGGTGAGAATCAGGTTTATTTCAATTATGGTGACGCTCGGCGTTGCCTTGCTACTTCTTTCGCCTGGCTGTGACGAATTGATAACAGAGACGATTGAAATCACTATCGCAGGTCATCCGACTGCTGAGTTCCGCATCGTTAACGATTCCGGTTGCTTGTTAAACGGTGAATTCCTGGTTGATTTTGAGGATGCTTCCAGCGGATCGATAATTCGCTGGGTCTGGGATTTCGGCGACGGCACCTTTGACACCCTCTATCTCGATTCCGGTGACAGCGGTGATATCAGCCATGCCTACAACTCGATTGGCTCCTACACAGTGAACCTGTCGGTTTTTGACACCACCATTGACGGCGCCGGCCTGGAGACCAAGAAACGGGCAGTAATTGTCGGACACAGCATCGACAGCATGACCATCTCAGATTTTGCCATCTGTCCCGGCGATTCGGTTACACTTACCGCCCACAATCCGTTTGGTGTTGCCCATTGGCGTTGGTCTTTCGGTGACGGCACCGTGCGGCTGGACTCAAATCCGGTACAAACCTACGCATGGACTGATCCCGGCCTGTACCTATGTAGCCTCTCTGTGAACGGTGACTGCGGACAGACGCTCATTATTGACAGCGTCAACGTGATGCATTGCGGTGCGCCGTATTTCACGGTGGATACGGCCGAAGGTTGTGTGCCGATGTATGTCCAGTTCACCGATATGACACCGACGCCAATTATTGATTCCACAACAAGCGAAGTAGTCGGCACTATCGTATTGTGGCTGTTTGACTTCGGTGTCGGGACACCTCAACAATATGACTACGCCCCGAATGTCATTGATGTGGAGTACACCGTTGCCGGCACCTACGAAGTCAGCCTGACCGTGACAACCGATTCGGGTGGCGTGACAACATATTACGATACGATCATAGCGCATCCAGGTGACGCTTCGTTTGCGGTAGCGCCGAACGAGGGATGTCAAATATCCGGCCGTCAGTTTGCAGTTGCCTTCACCAGAGAGCCCTCCGGAGACACCGCCTGGCTATGGGATTTCGGTGACGGTGACACTTCGCACGCCCAAAACCCGTATCACGTGTACGTAAATCCGGGGATCTACGATGTCAGCCTGGCGGCTTTCGGAGCGTGCGGCGACTCTGTCGCAACCTTTGATTCGACCGCCATGATCACGTATTCAGACACACTTGCGGACGATGTATTATTCAGCGTGGTCCAGAATCCACATTTGGATAGCTCGCTCTGGTACACATTCACCGACACTTCTCAGCCAGCTATAGTAGTTAACAGAATATGGGATTTTGGCGACAACACCAGCAACCCAACTGCGATTTCAGTAACCCACCTGTATGCCGACTCTACCCATTCATATACAGTGACCTTGACAAGGACTAACACCTGTGATTCTCTCAGTGGCGATACTGTTATCAGCGTTACCTCCACCGGTGGCGGCAAGTAGACTCTTCAAACAAATAGCAAAGGCCCGTCGGCGATATGCCAGCGGGCCTTTTTTGTGCAATTCGAACGAATTCAGTTAAGTATTGCAGGGCAGGTCTGCTTCAAACCTGCCAATTCTCTTAGAAGGCGGATTCGAAGCGGATCCGCCCTGCGACATTGTTCTGTGCTGTCAGGCGACTCTGCCTAACTGTTTTGGTATAATGGTCAAGTGTCGGGCAGGGTTACCCGACACCACGTAATTGTCAATGTTGGAACCGCAAGGGATTCCAGCCTACTATCTACTATCTGCCGAAGGATGGTTATATACCAATCAGCTCTACGAACTCAGTTCAATTCGGCCTTAAACTTCTTGGCTAGAGCGGGTACAATCTCAAACAGATCGCCAACAATACCATAGTTGGCAACGTTGAAAATAGGCGCGTCCTTGTCTTTATTGATAGCCACAATCTGCTGTGAGGAACGCATTCCCACTAAGTGCTGGATCGCACCCGAGATACCGACAGCGATGTACAATTTCGGGTTAACCGTCCGACCAGTCTGCCCAACCTGAGTAGCATATTCGACCCAACCAGCATCGACCACAGCTCGCGAGGTACCAAAAGCGGCACCAAGAGAATCGGCCAAATCCTTGATCAACCCAACATGTTCTTCACCGCGGATGCCTCGACCAGCCGAGACAACTATATCGGCTTCGGCTAAATTTTTAGTACCACCAGAATCCGATTTGACATCCTTGACAACCGTATCGCCTTCAAAACAAGCATCAGATACCGACTCAGCCGTTATCTCGCCAGCACCTTCGGACGCTTCCGTAAATATCTTGGGGCGAATTGTCACAAAGTACGGTTTATCTGATTTTTCGGCGGTTTCGCGAGCGATCACCGAGCCACCATAGCTTGGTCGAGTCATAATAAGTTTATCGCCGTCCAATTCAATGCCGGTAGCATCGGATGTCATCGGTCCACCAACAAGAGCGGCCAAACGAGCAAAAAGTGCCTTACCGTAGGAATTAGCCGATCCCAACACCAGTTGAGGCTGGTATTTTTCAATTAATTCCCGAAGCGTTTTGGCGTATATTTCGTCATTGAAGAACTCGAGCGCCGGATTGGACACGGCTACTACCTGTCCGCCACCGCGCGAGGCCAAAGGTTCAGCCACAGCACTGGCATCTCCAGCCAGTACAACAGTGGTTATGTCATCTGTTATCTGCCGCGCGGCCGTGATCAATTCGAACGTGGCCGACATAATACGAGCGTTTTTCTGAAGTCCAACTACCAGAATTTTCATCATCACACCTCTTGATCCACAACAAGTTGGCCACTAATATACATACCGTTCTCACCTCCGGCAACCAGAAAGTGTCTCTATAACTACCGATTCGTAATCGAATTACCCGAGCCAGCGACTCTTACTCAGGAATTGCCATGTAATGCCGACATTATATAGGTGAATTGATGTTGCTGACTAACCCTAAACAGAACCGGATCGATCTGGTGTCGTAAGGATATTGTCGGCAGTGATATAGATACAAAAGTATCAAAAAACCGAAAGGGTTTGGGTATGGCCGAGATCATTGTCAAATTCGAGGACAAGATAATTGAGCGCGTTGTCACCGAGAAAAAACGGATAAGTATCGGACGCACCAACGAGAACGATATTGTCCTGGAAAATCGTGGCGTTTCGCGAAAACATGCCATGATTGAGTTCAACAATAACGCCGCCATCATTATGGACAATGAGTCGCTTAACGGTACGTTTGTGAACCAGCGTAAGATCTCTGAAGAAGTTCTACGCAACGAAGACACTATCACAATCGGCAAGTACACCATGATCTACCACACTGAAACATCGGCCAGTGATGATGGTGCCGCCGACATGGATGGCACTATGGTTCTCAATACCAAGAAGCAAAAGAACTTATTGGAGAACGATCGGGTCGAGCGCCAAATTGTAGCCAAGTTCGGCGGCTCGGTATTGACCGGCGAAGAGAATGCTGATTTCGCAGAATATCGCCTGGATCGTGAAGTAACTACAATTGGTAAAGCCAAATTTGTACACGTACGGGCCAAGGGGTTCTTTATGTCGGGAATTCAGGCCAAGATCGTCAGGGAAAACAATGGTTTCTATCTGGCCAATCTGGGCAAATCCGGCAAAACCAAAGTCAACGGCGAATCAATTGATCGCGCCATACTCAAAAACGGTGATCTAATTCAGGTTGGTAAATCGACCTATAAATTTGTCGAGGGCGAAAAATAATGAGAATTGCTATCATCTCGGATATTCACGGCAATCTGGAAGCTCTACAGGCGGTCCTTAAAGAGATCGAAAATCAAAAAGTGGACAGGGTCAACTGTCTGGGCGATGTTATAGGGTATGGTTGTAACCCGGTCGCCTGTCTGGATCTGGTTAATCAGCATTGTTCTGCAAAACTGATGGGCAACCACGAATACGCCGCTATCGGCCTACTCCCCCTGGAAGCGATGAACCTGGCGGCCCAACAGTCGATTCAGTGGACTATCGCGCAACTAAAAGACCGGGAGTTGGCTATGATTGCCGACTTCGAGATGAAAACCGAAGACGCCGGTAGCCTGATGGTCCACGCCTCACCGGAGGAACCGGATGAGTGGCATTATGTGTTATCACAGCAGGAGGCTATCAAAGGTTTTGCCCACCTCGATCAGAAACTGGCCTTTCACGGCCATACTCACCTGCCATTGATATTCTGTCAAGCTCCCAACGGTAATGTGCGGACCATTGTGGGGCATGATTTCGATCCTGATGAAGAGAGTTCATATTTGATTAATGTTGGCTCGGTGGGACAACCCCGAGACAATGACCCCCGGGCCTCATTTGTGGTCTATGACGTTGGTGAAATGTCAATCAGCTATCACCGAGTAGAGTATGATTTCAAGATCACACAGGCCAAAATGTGCAAGGCCGATATGCCATCAATGCTCATAGATCGACTGGAAGTTGGAAGATAAGAGTGGCGTAACTATGAATAAATACTCTCCTTATATTTTGTATTTAGTGCTGGCTCTATTTGTAGTCGTGCTGGCGGTCAATGATTTCGGCCCTCTCAGCAATCTACAACAATCAATAGATGACTCTCTTTGCAGTTCCACCGCCCCGGAAGGTATCCGTCCCAATGTGGTGATAGTCGATATTGATGGATCATCGCTGGATGAATACGGTCAGTGGCCCTGGGATCACGACCTTATTGGCGATCTGACGGCGGCGGTAGCTTCCGGCAACCCAAAGGCGATCCTGCTTGATATCGATCTGTACGAAAACGCCTCTCAGGAGGCCGCCGGTCATACCAAAGTGCTGGCCGACCAGTTGACATGGATCAAACAAGCGGTGCTATCATACGATGTGGCCGAAACAACCTACCGTACCGGCAAAACCCGCAATCCTGAATTTCTTTTTATCAACTCGATCGTAGTCGATAACCCTCTGGGCGTAATGGACGAAAACTCAAGCCTGTTGGTACGCAAAGTATTTCTACCAGCCAACCAACTGCTGATCCACAAGCCACTGCTTGGGTTTGATTATAACCGACCGGATGCAGATCGTCAGCTAAGACATCAACAACTCGTAATGAACTATGACGGCTATTACTACCCGGCCACCAGTTTGCTGACCGCTGCCACTTTCCTTGGAGTACCACCCGACCAAATCAAGGTTATCGAAGGTCACGGCGTTCAAATTGGAACGACCAGAATCGTACCGTTAGATCAACGCGGCGATCTTCTCGTTAGATTTTCTGAAGGCATACCGTTTACCAGGTTCAGCGCCGCCCAAATACTCTCCAAAGACTTTGACCGTTCAGTTCTGCTAAATAAGGCAGTAGTGATAGGACAACTAAATGGTGAAGATACCGAGTTTTACCACACACCGGCCCAGGAAGATATCTCGGAATTAGTCGTAAAGGCAACGGTAATAGAAAACATTATTAATGATAATATCATTACAGCTCGAAGCGATCTGGCCAAGTACAGTCTGATTATACTGTTGCTGTTTGGCGGTGCATGCGCATTTGTCCTGCCGCGCGTAAACATAATGTATCGCATGGTCATTCTCGGAGGCGGGCTGGTAGTGCTGGCCAACGTTGTGTATATGATGTTTTCCTCATACGGTCTGCTGATACCATCAGTATACGTAGCTCTTGAGCTGGTATTCTTTATGATGGCATCACCGATGCTTGACTCCAAATTGTTACGCAATACGGACGAGGAAAACAAAAAACCAGGCATCAAGGCACCGGAAATCATAACAGAGAAGGATCTGAAAGATACTCCGGTTCGAGAAATAAGATCGTCAGCCGCTGATCCGGAAAATGTCGAGACCACAGCGTTGAATACTGATAGTGGCAATATAGCTCCTTCCGCTGAGATCGACCACCAGACAATAAGCCTGGACGAAGAAGCAACCAAACCGAAATCCGAAATCAAATCGGAAGCACCCGATATAACCGAAGCAGACAAGACCTCGGTATTATCCGAAAGCGATGCCTCTGCGATGCAATCGTCTCCGCCTGATGATTCACCGTCTGACACCCACTCACACCTGACCGACAGCGTCGGAAATCCGATTGACCTGTCCGAGCTGAAAAACCTGGGACGCTATCAGGTCAGCGGTATCCTGGGCAAAGGCGCTATGGGTACGGTCTATCGCGGTATTGATCCCGCCATCAACCGGCCGGTAGCACTCAAGACCATTCGTCTCGATTTTGTCACTGACCCTGAAGAAATGGCCGAACTGAAAGAGCGTCTGCATCGCGAGGCCCAGGCCGCTGGCAAGCTATCGCACCCGAATATTGTGACGATCTACGATGTTGGTTCTGAGGGTAGCCTGCAGTATATCGCCATGGAATTCCTGGAGGGCCAGACGCTTGAAGATATGATTAAAAAGAAGACCCGGTTCAACTATCGGATCATCGCGCAGATGATCAGCCAGGTTTGTGCGGCGCTGGAATACGCGCATGAGCGGGGTATTGTCCACCGCGATATCAAACCGGCCAACATAATGGTCCTGGGCGATTATCGTATCAAGGTTATGGATTTTGGGATTGCCCGCGTCGATTCAAATTCGATGACCAAAACCGGTATCGCTATGGGTACTCCCAACTACATCTCGCCCGAACAATTAAAAGGGGCCGAGATTGACCGACGAGCCGATATCTTCTCCCTCGGTGTCATGATGTACGAGATGCTCCTCGGCAAACGCCCGTTCAAAGGCGAAAACATAACCTCGCTGATGTACGCCGTGCTTAACAGCGACCCGGAGAAGCCGTCCAGTGTGCGGCCTCAAGTGCCGTTGCTCTTTGACCACATCATTGGCAAGGCACTCAAGAAGGATCCCGCCGAGCGGTATCAGAAGGCTTCGGAAGTCACCGCCGACTTGCAGGATTTTGTCGAGTCGTTTGCCAAAGGATAAACCGGTAACCACGACAAATTGAAGGGCCGTCGCGTTATATACGCGGCGGCCTTTTTGTTTTGTTTCGTTTTATTGAATATCATAGGTCGGGTTCGAACGTGGACCATTTTAGTAAAACACCCGACAAACCAGCAGATGTGGACCTCTGCCGGACACAGAGACAGGTAGTAGGTTGGAATCCCTTAGCGGTTTCGACATTTACGTGGTGTCGGGTGACCCTGCCCGACACCTAATCATTGGACCAAATACACAAGAACTGTCAGGCAGAGTCGCCTGACAGCACATGAAGACCTGCCTACAAAGCTATCCCTGATCCTCATCCCCGCTCTGAAGGATATCCTCAGCGAGCGACATCGCTACACCGGACAACATCACTTCGACTCCAAGCTTAGTAAAATCCGATGAAATCAAATCACGATTAATGCTGGCGTACATAGAGCACGAAGCACCCCGTTCGACAACCAGACCGGACAACCGCTTATCCGACTCCGCCACAAAAGTGACTTCGCCGAGTTCTTCGGAAACCACGTAACCTGTGCAGTTGTGCAACTGCAGGTGCGAATTACCGGTATAGACAACCACCAGCATTCCACGGGTCTTGCCCAAATCTATCTCGGGATAGATCTCAAGCACAAGAATCCGCTTTTCCTCAATGTTGGTGATTTTGAGACGGTGGTGGTCTTTCTCAAAAGTAGTCTTCTCCGCCACCAACAGCTGACTGATTTTCTCTGCGTCCTTAGGGGTAAATTTTGTACCCATTGCCACACCCAACCTCTGCTACTTGGATTCGTCCGACTTGGCGGATGAATCAGAGTCACCTGAAGACGGTTGATCGGTATCTACCGTTTTCTTTAACTCATCGGTGGTGTCCTTCATTGCCTTCTTGAATTCCTTGATGCCTTTGCCCATCCCCTGAGCTATTTCCGGCAACCGCTTTGCGCCAAACAGCAACAGGATGGCCAAAAAGATCAGCAGGAGTTCCCATGGTCCTAAACCAAACATATAAACTATCCTCCGAGGCTAAACCAGCCTCTACAGGTACCACCATCTAAAATATACAATCACTAATAATACGATTAAAACCGACATGAAGTTTATTTTGAATTTCAATCCGAACGTAAAAGATATCGCGTAGAAATCAACCTGGGTTGGTTCCATACCGATCTGAATAGACTTGCTAAACACGGTCTTGGCGGCTCCGGTGGGCAAAAAAGTGCCGACTATGTCACCGACCAGACCACCTAAAACAGCCCCAAGGATCAGGGCAGTTATCAGAAATGTTAATTCACGTTTTTTCATCCGACTCCCGCTACTCTTGCCACCTGATAGGCCGACCGGAGCGATTCGAATACTTTTAGTCCATCAGCCGAGCCGAGAATATCCTCCACCGCCCGTTCCGGGTGGGGCATCATCCCCAATACATTACCTTCGCGATTACGAATCCCGGCAATGTTATTCAGTGAGCCGTTAGGGTTGGAATTTTCCGTAAGTTGGCCATCGCCATCAACATAACGGAAAACAATCTGTCCTGAGTCCTCAAGTTTTTGGATGTCTTCCTTAAAATGATAGTAATTCCCCTCACCGTGAGCGATCGGAATTTTGAGCACCTCGTGGTGATCACAATCGCGGGTAAAGGCGCACTCGGCGTCTTCCACTCGAAGGTAGACATACTTGCAACTGAATTTCAGATGCGAGTTGCGAATCAAGGCTCCCGGTAACAAACCAGCTTCAGTAAGCACCTGAAAACCGTTACAGATACCAATCACAAACCCACCAGATTCAGCGAATTTGACCACTTCCTGCACAATTGGCGAAAAACGGGCTATTGCTCCAGCTCGAAGATAGTCACCATACGAGAAGCCGCCCGGAAGAATAACCACATCGGACTGACATAGATCTGATGATTTGTGCCACAGGAATTCAACTTCCTCGCCAAGGATATGCCTGGCCGCCGCGTAGGCATCGTAGTCGCAATTAGAACCGGGAAATGTAACGACACCAAATTTCATGATTTGCGCTCAATCTCGTAATTTTCAATCACCGGGTTGGCCAGAAGTTTTGAACAAATTTCATCGATCTGGTGATCAAGATTATCCGCTCCGACTGAGATCTCGAGCTCAAAGAACCGACCCGAGCGCACCGACACGAAGTCATCAAAACCCATCTGGGCCAGCGCTTTCTGGATTGTTACGCCCTGCGGGTCAAGAACCCCGTCCTTGAGTCGGACATGCACTACCGCTTTTTCATTCTCTGCCATCAGGTTCCCTTCTATCGGTCGATCTTCGTTGATGGGAATGCGCACTTACTTTTCCTACACCGAGGAAGAAAAGGCGGTACGCCTCTCGTATCAACCCAAATAATATATAAGAGGCAACAATCGGAAACAACATAAGTCTGCTATCGATAAACACAGCCACCACAGCAATAATAATTGCGGCCAATTTGACACGGTCACATTTTGATGAAAAGCGTTCCGGAAGTGCGTCATACTGTATCTGCGAGACCATAAGAAAAGCAAAACCGATAATCATAGATACAAGTACTTCGCCGTACTGCAGTTCACCCCAAATACGGTAGCTGAATATCACATAGGATATAAGGCCGAACGCCGCCAAGGGCACCGGCATACCAAGGAAATCTTTCTTCTCATCCGTATCTGCCAACAGATTGTATCGAGCCAACCTATAAGAAGCCGCAGTTATGAAAATTACCGAAATCACCCAACCCCATTTACCCATTGAGCTCAGTTTAATAGTGTAAACCAGCACTGCTGGAGCCACCCCAAACGACAGGAAATCAGCCAGAGAATCAAGCTCCACACCAAACTGCGATGTGGCCCCACTCAGGCGTGCCACTCGTCCATCAAGCGCATCAAGGAAACCGGCTAAAATAATTAACCAGCAGGCAGTAGTGAAATTGCCCTCAAAAACTGACAGGATCGACACGAAACCACAGATTATATTCCCCATGGTAAAAACCCCGGGGAAGAAACATCTATAATTTGACATCAGGCTCCTCTTGGGATTCAGCCGATTCGGCGGAAGATTTCTCCTGGGCGAGAGCCCCTATGATAGACTCTCCCCCACGCACACAGTCACCAACTTTCACATCCAATCGTGCGCTTGGAGGCAGGAGCAGATCAACCCGAGAACCATACCGAATCATCCCGAATCGTGCACCAGCGTTCACGGTGTCGCCAGAGCTAAGATGGTAAACAATCCTGCGGGCGATTATACCAGCAATCTGCTTAAAGACAATCTTCTGACCAGATACCGAGGTTATACCGATCTCAGTATGTTCGTTCTTCTCCGAAGCTTTTTTCTCGAAAGCGGGGAAAAACTCACCGGGAATGTATTTTACGTAGTCGATTGTACCATCGATCGGTATCCGGTTGACGTGAACGTTAAATATGGACAGGAATATCGACACACAAACGGTCGAATCACCCACAAACGGATGTGTGTCAAGCGTGTCGATCTCAACAATTGTGCCATCCGCCGGTGATACCAGCAAATCAGGCTGGGGAGTGAAAGTTCTTTCGGGATCCCGAAAGAAATAAACGCTGAAGACCGTAACAAAAGCAAAGGCCAAACCAACGATAAATAGAATCAGACTGTCCCACCGCGTGCAAGCCCACAGGATAACCACGGTAAGTACGAGACCGATCAGAATGAGACTCCAGCCATCACGTGCTATCATCGACCAAATACCCGCTTAAAGATTTTATCCACCTGCTTGGTATAGTAACCAACATCGAAACAACTATCAATATCAGATTTACTCAGGTTAGCCATAACCTCAACATCTTTCAAGAGCAGGTCACGAAAAAGCCCCTTACCAGCCTGAGCCGCCATAGCATTACGCTGAACCAATTCGTACGCTTTTTCTCGTGAGCCGGTCGGCCCGGTCAGTTTCAACATTACCCGCTGGGAGAACACCAGGCCGCCACGATAGTAGACATTTTCCAGCATCCGTTTTTCATCAACCACCAGACCTTTGAGGACACCCTCAAATATGTGCAAATCGTAGTCGAGGATAATAGTCGCATCAGGAATAATTACCCGTTCGACTGACGAATGAGCAATGTCCCGCTCATGCCAAAGGGCGACATTTTCCATACCCGACAAAGCATAACCACGTAGTAACCGGGCAATACCTGTGACTCTCTCGGCCGTAATCGGATTCTTCTTGTGTGGCATCGCCGAGGAGCCTTTCTGACCCTTGGCAAAACCTTCAGCCATTTCACCAATTTCGGTGCGCTGTAAGTTTCTTATCTCGGTAGCGAATTTCTCCAACGATGAGCCAACTAACGCCAACGATGTTAAATATTCGGCGTGGCGATCGCGCTGGATAACTTGTGTCGTCACCGGCGCCACTTTTAGTCCGAGACAGCGACAAACTTCCGCTTCAACTTTCGGATCCAGATTGGCATAGTTGCCAACCGCACCGGAAATCGCACCAACCGTGACAGTCTGAACCGCCTGAGTGAAATGTTCGTAACGACGTTGAAGTTCGGCATACCAGACGGCAAACTTGAGTCCCAATGCAGTCGGTTCGGCCAGGACACCGTGCGTACGTCCAATACAAGGTGTGTATTGGTATTTGTTGGCCAGACGTTTTATTTGCCGCAATACCGCCTTGAGCTTCTTATCAAGCAGAACTGCCGAACGTTTAATCTGAAGGGAAAGAGCGGTATCGAGAACATCTGACGATGTCATTCCGAAATGCAGATACTTGGCCGGTTCACCGACATTTTCACTCACCGATGTAAGGAAAGCGATAACATCGTGATTAACTTCGGTTTCAATAGCGTTGATTCGATCAACCGAAAATTTCGCTTTACTCGCAATTTTCCTGGCGGCAACAGCCGGGATAATCTTGTGCTTGGCCATTGCTTTGGCGGCTTCGACCTCGACATCAAGCCACGACTGAAACTTGGCCTGGTCGGTCCAAAGTGCCCCCATTTCGGGTAGTGTATAGCGTTCTATCATCAGGATTTCGGTACTTTCTTATAATCTTCGAGAAACTTCGCCAAACCGATATCGGTCTGCGGATGTTGGATCAACTGTTTGATAACCTTGAGCGGAATAGTGCATACGTCCGCACCCAAACGAGCCGACTCAAGCACATGAATAGGATTCCGTACCGAGGCAACCAAAACTTCGGTCGAGAAAGTATAGTTATTATAGATATTTACAATATCAGCGATAAGATCCATACCATCGTATGCATAATCATCGAGCCGTCCGACAAACGGTGACACAAAAGTCGCACCAGCTTTAGCAACCAACAACGCCTGCATCGGGGAAAAAACAAGCGTAGCGTTAGTCTTAATGCCTCGTTCAGAGAGAGTCTTGATCGCAGTCAGGCCACTAAGTATCGTCGGTATCTTGACAACGATATTGTCGCCGATCTTGACCAGCTCATCAGCTTCGGCAATCATGCCCGCGCTATCGGTGGCTATGACTTCAGCCGAGACTGGCCCGTCCACAACCCTGCATATTTCAGTCAGAATTTCCCTGTATGGCCGATTCTCTTTGGCCGCCAGCGAGGGGTTAGTTGTCACCCCGTCCAAAATCCCCATTTCCTGAGCTTCTTTGATTTCATCGATATTAGCTGTATCAATGAAGAACTTCATCGGCGTCTCCTTCGCTCAATATATCACCTTCACCAGGTACAGCCCACAAGCAGGCGCTGTAAATGGAACTCTTCCCTCACCTGGAACAATAATGATATCCGAAAAGGTGTCCAAAGTCAAGTTCAGGCGATTTTGGTCTGGTTTGATCGCCGCCAGATTGAGCATTGCCCCCACCAAAGACCGTACCATACTGTGTAAAAACCGGTTCCCGCTGATCTCATACACCCACAGCGGCCCGACAAGACGCCAGCGAGAATTGGTCACTTTGCAGGTGTTATTCTCTTTACGAGAGGCTGTCACGCAGAAAGCCGAAAAATCATGCTCACCAATCACCAGTTCTGCCGCCGCTCGCAGGCGTTCCGGATCAATTGCCGAGCGATGGTGATAGCGCAGGTTTCGGTACACCGCACTTGGTTCGGATGACATCAGGTACCGATAACGGCGTGCCCGGGCATCAAAACGGGAGTGGAATTCATACGGCACTTCTTCGGATAACATCACCCGAATATCCTCAGGCAGATAATAGTTAAGCGCATCGGCGTACCGTTCCGGCTCGAGTCGGTGGTCTATTCGAAAATTGGCCACCTGCCCTAAGGCGTGAACTCCAGCATCAGTTCGTCCGGCCCCAAGCAGGTTGACATTTATTCCAGTAGTCTTAAAAATAGCCTCACCCAGTTGACCCTGGATTGTATTGGCCTCGGGCTGGATCTGCCAGCCATTGTAGAGAGTACCTTCGTACTGGATAAGCAGTCTGATATTGCGTTCTGCCATCACCGCCCCGTAATGTAAAAAGCCAACCCCAACAATAGCGAACTGCCCAGAGCAAAAACCCAGGCAGATTGATCAAACCTAACATGAGTATAGAAAGTCCTACACCGACCGCTACGGTAACCTCGAGCCTCCATCGCCAGTGCCAGTTCATCAGCACGAGCAATCGCCGCCACAAGCACCGGGATAATAACGGTGACTATCCTGCGGACCCGGTTGACCAGGCTACCGGAGAAATCCACACCGCGAATCACCTGGGCGTCACGTATCGCCTGAAACTCCTGGGTCAGGATAGGAATAAACCTGATGGCGATAAACAGCACCAAGCCAAGATCATCGGCCGGGATACCTATTCGTTCCAATGGACGCAGAATACGAGCAAGGGCCTCAGCCAGTTCTGATGGTGAACTGGTTAACGTTACAAGAAAGACAACGCTTACAAATAATAGTAGCCGAGTCGAGAAAAAAGCGGCCCGCGACAGATTCAATTCAGTAATAGTGAACCCGAACAACTCCACCAAAGGTTCACCGTCCTGACCCGTGAAAATAATGTGGTAAGCAAAAGTGATTGCGACCAGAATCATAATCGGCTTGAAACTGCGACCAATAGCGGCAACACTGACACCAGAAAAAGCCAAACCGCTTATGAGTACCACCAGTGAAAAGATGTAGAAAAACAGAGAGTCGGTCAGCAACCCCAAAACCATCACCAACAGAACCGGTACCAATTTGGAACGAACGTCAAGCCGGTGGAGAAAAGAGTCCAGCGGGCGATATTGCCCCAACAACATAGGTGAAGAACTGACCATAGGTTACCTGCGGACGGAAATATAGGGACGAGCCGGCAAAGAAGTCAATCAGTAGACTGACTTTTGGTGTTTTTCTCATCTTTTTCAAACATCATTTCCCTAAGCTTGCAATTGGGGCAAGCACTTCGGCAATGACGCCAGTGGATGAAACGGTTTACCAGGTAAGCGGCCGCCCCCAGAACCGCAAACAGTATTACCCAATCCTGCCACATTTCAAACATCACAATCCCATCCTATGAGCCACTTGATAGACAATAAAAGCCATCACGTAAGCCAAAGAGGTCATGTACGAAAAAGCAATCACAGCATATCGATAATGCGAGGTTTCATGGCCGATAGTAACCAACGTAGCACCACATTGAGCACAGAGCGCGAAGAAAACCATTACTGACAAGGCAACTGCAACCGAAAAAACAGGCTGGCCAATTTTATCTCCTGATTCCCAGGTGTCGCTACGCATTTTGTCAATCAATGACGAAGGCAACTCTGTTTCCGAACCGAGGTTATATATCGTGCCCATAGTCGCGATAAGCACCTCCCTGGCTGGGAATGCAGCCAGCGTGGCCATTGTTATTTTCCAATCCCAACCGAGCGGTGCAAAGGCCGGCGCCACCATACGCCCGATCCGACCAAAGTAAGAGTTTCGCAGATAGGCACCCGCTTGTTCGCGTGTCAACTTATCGTAGGCGGCACTCCGATGGTTCTCAACTTCCAGGCGACCAGCCTCGGTTGCAGTTTCCGGACGTTCCAACTCTACCGCATACCAAGCTTCAATTTGATCAGCTTGTCTTTCGTATTCAACCGCGATTTGAGGCGAACGCGGATAGTAACTCAAGGCCCAGATAACAATTGTGATCGCCAGTATAACAGTTCCGGCGCGCGTTATAAATGACTTAACCCGGTTGTATATGCGGAGAGAAATTGATCGAACAGTCGGTACTGTGTACGATGGTATATCCATCATAAAAGTCACCCGTTCCCCATCATAAGCGAAGCGACTCACTAAAAACGCAATAATAACCGCAACGAATACCCCCAACAGGTATAAACTGGCAAGTACCAAACCCTGCAGATTAAACAGACCAAGACAGGTCGTGCTGGGAATGAACGCGGCGATCATAATCGTATATATTGGCAATCTTGCAGAGCAACTCATCAACGGAGCAATCATGATAGTAATTAGCCGCAAGCGGCTGTTTTCAATTGTACGGGTAGCCATAATACCTGGGACAGCACAGGCAAACGAGGACAACAACGGCACAAACGCCTTACCTGATAAGCCGCACCAGCCAAACAAACGATCGACTATAAACGCGGCTCGGGCCATATATCCGGAATCTTCAAATAAAGCGATGAACAAAAATAAAATGATAATCTGTGGCAGGAATATCAAAACCGAGCCGACACCACCAATTACGCCATCAACAATCATCGAACGCAATGGACCTTCGACCATCATACCTTCGACCTGTACCCCCAACAGTCCAAACGTACTGTCTATCAGATTCATGATTGGTCCAGCCCAGGTGAAAACCGACTGAAACATTAACATCATAACCGCCAACAGAAAGAACGGACCTAACAATGGGTGCAACAGAAAACGATCAATTCGCTCAGAGCGGGTTGCCTGCTGACCTTTCCTGCGATTCATCACTTTATCAATGATAGTCTCCGCCCGGTTTGACAAAGGAGACGTCTCCCCTACTGAAAGAGCACCGAACTTCTGAACTATGCGTTCACGTAAACTTTCCACCAGTTCCAGTTTGTCAGAACCTTCCCTTTTCAGAAAAGCGACCTCAGCTGGTCCATTCCGGTCATATAACAAACGAATGTATTGGGCACCAGTGCGGGAACCGTTACGTGACACGTCCATCAGTTCGCGTATCGCCTGTATAGTTACATCATCATAGGCCTGCGTAACAAACGGGCGGGGATTATCAACCGTCGCCACAATTGCTTCCTTGAGCTTTCCGATACCGCGATGTCTATTTGCCACGATCGGAACCACCGGTACACCGCCGAGTTCACTGGACAGTTGATTAACTTTAATGGTGGTCCCATGACGCATGGCCGTATCAATCATGTTCAGTGCCACGACCACTGGTTTGCCAACCTGCATAACCTGAAATAACAGGTACAAACCCCGCTCAAGTCTGGTGGCGTCAATTACACAGAGAATAACATCAGGGCGAGATTCACCCTCAATATCACCTGACAAGGCACGCATTGCTATATATTCATCAGGAGAGAAGGCCGAAAGCGAGTAACTGCCGGGAGTATCCAACAATCGAAATTTCTTACTTGAGCCATGACCTACTTGAAATGAACCAACTGTTTTCTCAACAGTGACTCCGGGATAGTTACCAACATGTTGATTTAGCCCGGTAAGTGCGTTGAAAAGAGTTGTTTTGCCACAGTTTGGATTACCACAAATGGCGATAGTTGGTTCGTTGACATCCGATCGCGGTGTGTCCCGATCTCCCTTAGCACGACTCATTGACATTGAAAGTCCTAATCTTCAATCTCAACTGCGATCAACGCGGCCTGTGCATGGCGTAGAGAAAGACTACCGGAGCCTAACTGAAGTTGAAGAGGATCTTTCAGCGGAGCGTTGCGGAGATACACAATCTGCCGCCCCGGCGTGAGACCAAGTTCAGCCAGGCGACGAGAAATAGGACCATCGCTCTTGTAGCCAACGACACGGGCGGATTGTCCGGGAATCAGTTTGTCAAGGTAGGTCATGTCAGTCGGTCTCCGTTATCTTCGGACATTGTTTCGCGGCACTTGGCGCAGTAACCCTGGATCTCTATCTTGTAACCTTCAGGCAGAAAATTGTTCTCGTTTGCGGTGACGGTAAGAAAGTCCATAATATGGTCGACATTGAACTCAATCAGTTCTTTGCACTTCAAGCAATACATGTGGCCGTGAGGAACCTTGGTTACGCGATCGTAACGTGTAACCCCATCACCTAAATTCACTTCTTCCGCTAAACCAATCTTGCAAATCAGTTTGAGATTCCGCCAAACGGTACTGTAACCGACCGATGAATTCAGTTGGCGCACACGGTCGTACAATTCGTCGACCGAAACATGACGATCCATTTCAAAAAACGACTTGAAGATCAAATCCCGCTGGGGAGTCATCTTGAAGCCTTTCGTTCTCAGAAACTCTTTCATGGCCATGACTTTAACTCACCTTCATCAACCGCTTTCATATCCAACACGTTAATGAAAACGACTTTCATTTTCAGCTTGTATTATACTTAGATCGGAGAAATTGTCAAGTGATTCACACTAAAATCGTCAAACTTCAGCCCTTCCACATCAATGCCTTGTGACACATAAACTTCCGGCCGGCCCCCACAAGGGGCCGGCCGGAAAGAAAACAAAAAGAATACAAAATATTACTTAAGTAACATCAACTTTCTGGTCTCGGATCGGTCACCATTGGTAAGGCGATAAAAGTAAATACCTGAAGCCACCGGACTGCCATCAGCCCCGCGCCCGGACCACTCAACAGAGTAGTAACCCGGTCCCTGCACCTGATCGACCAAGGTCGCCACTTTCTGGCCAAGAACATTGAAAATCGCCAGGTTGGTCTGCCCTACCTGACCAGCTTCAATCGAATACGAAATCGTGGTACTCGGGTTGAACGGGTTCGGGTAGTTCTGGTCAAGAGCAAAACTGGTCGGCAACAAGTTGTCGGTGGTGTTGTCTTCCACCGCGGTAGCCGAACCGAGCGTTATATCGAATTCAAAAGTGTTCGTGAAAGCCCGATCATGCCCCCCCGTAAACGCGCTGTCGGACGTAATCGTAAATGTGAAATGCGCAACCGCTGAGACAAAGTCATCCGGGATATGGAAGATAATCGGTTCGGTATTGGTGACTCTGAACAGAACCGGGTTGAGCGACGAACCCATCCCCTGATCATTCTGAAGTATTTCAACATTCGGGTTGTCAACATCGAGATGCAACGTAGGCCAGAATGCATTACGCATGATGTTCTTGACTTCGAGATACATCTCCACCGTTTCGCCCTGCTCGAAGTTGCCATCGCCGTTGCCGCCGGGGGGGTCATCAGTGGCGGTCAAAGAATCATCTACCAGAATGAGGTAGGGCATGGCATAAAAGACATTCAGGTCGGCGTACATGATCGAATCGGAATCAGATACATTCAGCACGCTGACTTCGGTCACTTCGCCTGCGTTGGTGCGTGAATCAGGGACAGTAAAGGCGTGGAAAGTTCGGTTGTTCCAAGTTCCTGGAAATGGGTCGGAGTCTTGACCACTACTACCATTGAAGGCTAAATCACGGCGTCCATCGGCTTCTTCCACCGCAAGTCGATAGTGATAGGGATCGGTATTGTTTGGGGCCGAGCCGTCAAAGTGGTAGATCAGCAAACCGTGTCCGGGCAGGAACTCGTCAAAACCGACCTGTTGGCGGTTTTCGACAAACCAGAACTCACCGCCGCCGCCTGCAACGGGGTTTTGTCTTAAACAGTAGGCAGTCGGAGAGAACTCGGCTTGCGGTATCGGCGCGTTCGGGTAGTTCTCGGTCAGCCATTGCATTTCACCAAAGCCGATGCGGTACTTGGTCCAGCAGTTGAAATGGGCCGGGGTGCGGCCACCATTGTTCCAACTTCCACCAGACATGATACACCACTTACCAAGACCTACTGAACCGGGCGTATAGGAAATATCATACCAGTCCACTGCACCCAGAATATGACCCCATTCGTGACAGAAAACGCCCATATGGACAAGTGAAGCCTGGTTGTGCCGCTCCTCCGGTTGCATCGTGTAGCCCGAGAGAGATACGCCATCAGTACTGACACCGGGATACATACTACTACGATGCGACCAGATGCCGTAAGCGCCCTCCTCAGCTCCCGGACCGGCGTGAATAATTATGACGCCGGGAACGGAATATCCACCATTGCCATACGGGCTAAAATCAACTCCGTCCGCATCGGCCGCCTTCACAGCATCGGAAGCCAGCAAAGCACCACCACCCATACCGTTGTTGTCACCAACGTAGTCAGAATAGTTATTCGGTGCTCGATACCAACCGAAAACATCGCCCTGAATGAAATAGCTACCGTACGAGTTTTCCAGGTACCATTCGGTCATGGAACCGGTCGGATTAGAGACCGCATCGATACCCCGTTGAGAGAACAGTATAGAATCAAACATGGCCGGCGTTCCGGCGATATTGCAGAAGAGCGTGTCGCCACCCGGAATAGGATAGCTGTCAGCATCGTAATGGAAATCAGGGAAATCCACCAGGATCACAGCCACCCGTACTGTGTCCACAGCATCGGCGCTGAGGGCGAGCTTGGATTTGTAACGGTCAAGGTGCAGGTTTGCGGATCGCTCGTACATGTCGGGATCCTGAGCCGCATCAAAGGCTTTCAGGTCGGCCACTATCTGCGGCCAGGTGCCATCGGCGATGAACTTGGCCTTGGCTTCCGGCGACGGCGGAACGGCTTGAACGGCGGCGCACGGGATAAGCAACGCCATAATCAGAAGGAGACTTACAAACTGGGTGCGAAATGACATTTACACATACCTCATGGTTCAACTATACTCACATACTCAACTAAACGAGATGTGATTCAAAATGTTCAATTTTTAATATAGAACGATATCGGTTAGCGCAAAAGCACCATTTTCCGGGATTGCGAGTATTCACTGGTAGTTAGCCGATAGAAGTAGACTCCGGAAGCCACACCCGACCCGTTATCGGTACGACCATCCCACTCAACCAGATGATTTCCGACACTAAGATAGCCTGAGTGAAGCTGTCTTACTTGCTGGCCCAACAGGTTGAACACCTGTAGTGACACATCACCAGCCACCGGAAGATCAAAAGCTATTAATGTGGTAGGATTGAACGGATTAGGGTAATTTTGGTGCAACTGGAAACCATCAGGCAGTGAGCTAAGCGGAAAATCAATACCGGTTGGCGACATATATAGTTCGCGAGCACGAATCGCACGCAGATTCACCTGATCGACATCGGCACCAGCAAGCAGGGCGATGGCAATTTCGACTGAATCACCGGGTACCAATGAGAACGGTCCGCCACTGATTATGGTCAGGTAATCTCCGGGTTGATCGGGTATAACAGTGCCGGGCGATGAGATCATCTCAAACTGATTCAAACGACTTAACCCGGTCTTGACACCGACATTTTCGACAACATGGAAACTCGTAAGGCCCGAGAGTCCAAGTAACCCAATCGCCTGACCGATGGTGCTGGTCTGACTGATCAAGTTGAGGTCGGGAGTCAGGCTGAGTTGTTCCGACCCGCCAATCATGTCAAAATCTGACAGGAAACCGAAGTACAGATCGTTTATTGTGGTCAGGGAGGTGTTGACCAGTTGATACCGGATCAACAAGATTCCGTCGTCACCGGCTGGACCGAAGTCAGAAGTAATCTGATTGACCGCCACAGGTATTGACACTTCGGAGGCTTCATCGACCATGCGAGCAGTCCGATGAACAGCAAAGTCGGTTCCGAGTATTTCGTCCGACAAGCCGATTTCCGGTACAAAGTCAGACGGAGTAAATAAACCGTTTTCATCACGAACCGAACTCGATAACTGAAGTGAACTGCGACCAATGATAATGCCCGCTTCGTATAACAAGTTATCACTTCCGGCGTAGCGGAACCCCTGTCCACCGACATTGTAAATAGATCCCGGCGCCAGACCATACTGGCCGAAATCCGATACGGTGAACTCGAGTTCAGCCGAGCTGTGATCGGCCATCGTTCCATTCGGTGCAAAACCAATGGGAAGCACGAAGTTCAGCGAATCATATACCTGACCGGTAGTATCGCGTACACTCAGAGCCAGAGTAAACTCGGAACCATTGAGAAGATCGGGGTTAAGCTGTAGTTGAAAAGCCTGACTGCCATTAGAAGTCGTCCCGGAAAAGCCGAAAAAGAAATCGGCCACGCCTGAAACAACCTGAATGTCGGTTTCGTTTTCGGCGATCAAATGGCCGGTTACCAATTCTACCGAACCACCGGTCCTGATAAGGGTAAGGTTCAGTTCCACTGTCTCACCTGGCGAGGCTATGCCGTCGTCGGAGACTGAAGAGCCAACCAATTGAAAATGTGGATTATCCGGGCTGGAAAGATACTCCAGCAACTTGGCGGCATCAGGGAAACCATAACCATACGCGTTATCTTCACCCTCCACACCCAGGTCTTCCGAGGCGTTAATAATCGCCCATTTGATCTCTTCAACCGTAGCGTCCGGACTGTACTGACGACAGAGTGCCACCAGGCCGGCAATAAACGGGGCCGCCATCGAAGTACCGCTCATTAGCTTGTACCCACCAGTCTTGGACGCCGACCGGATTGCTATCCCAGGGGCGACGATTTCCGGTTTGATAGAAGTCAATCCGCAACCACCCGGTCCCCGCGATGAAAAACTGGCGACTACCCGATCGTTGTCAACCGCTCCGACCGAAAAAGCATTCAGCGGCGATGATGCCCGATTGGCCGGGTTGCGCAAAGTTGATGGGGCTGGGCCTTCGTTGCCGGCAGAGAAAATACACACAATCCCGGCCGCTTCAACATTGTCAATGGCGGCGAAGAAGGTATCATCACACGGCCCGAGCAGAGAGGCGGGTACGCCCCAGGAATTCAGGATTACATCAGGAACATCATCGGTAGTAGCCGTGTCACCATCTGGATTCAAGGCCCATTGGAAAGCGGCCAAAATATCTGAAAAAGTCCCCTGGAGTGATTTCCCCTGATCGATTACACCGGCCGTAATCCACTCGGCACCCGGTGCCACACCAATTGTATCGGCCCCGTCAACTCCTATCATAGTACCCATAGTGTGGGTGCCATGGTCAGCGTTGTCAGTGGGTAACGAGTTTGGGGTTATTGTTGAAAACCACGCGGACGACAAGGAAGCCGAGTTGCCGCGCCAGTTGCCCGAGAGGGCTGGATGCGACTGCTCTACCCCGGTATCAAAAGAACATACCAGGCGTCCGGCTCCAGTCAGGCCAAGGCTCCAGAGATACGGCACGTTGAGCATTTGAAGATGACTGGAGGATGAAGTCGCGATAGCATCCGAAGTTCGAATCTCGACCGGCTCAATATTTTCTATTCCAAGATCAGGGACTATTTTGTAAACACCAGGCATCGCCGCAAGGTCCAGTATTTGGGCTTGATCCAAAGTTGCGGAAAAAGCTGGAACGATCCAAAAACGAACCACTTCTTCGGTAGAAACCTGATCCAGATATTGTTTAATTTCCGCCGCCTGTGACGGTACATATGACTGGAGACTACGACTCACCGACTTGATCCGTACCGATCGGCTCAGCGGTCCGACCGAGGAAGTCCTTTCCACCTGATCCCGAAGATCATCATTTTCGAGAAATATAACCACGGATACCCGCCCGTTAGTAACAAACTGCGGTTCTTGTAACCAACCAAGATCACCAGTGTCAGCCGCGGCTGAAAACTGTGGGCTGGATAGAAATACTCCGATTGTGAGCAGAATCGAGGCTATTATGTTCAGGCGGCTTCTAATACGCATTGAGACTCCTTTTACTTCTTCCATCCCTCTAACCGCAAAGCGGATGCCACAAGATCCGTCAGCCTGAAGACTGCAACTCTATTCATATCTCAACGACAGGTCACCGCTAACCATATACATATAAACAGGTTAGTAAAATATCACGCTTTGAAGATCTGAAGCCGGAAAGTGAAATAAGATACCTCTCTATGCAAACTGGCGGCATCACAGAGCATACAGTTTCATCACTCCAGGCCGGTTTTATCGGTGACACCGGTAACATCAGGATTATATTTGTGTTATGGTTCTCGGGTTTTTTGCCGCACTAAGAAAGCACAAGGGCTTACTGATCGTATTGGTTTTGGGCCTTGCGGTACGCCTTACTTATTTGGCCGAGTACAGCCAGGCTCCGGTATGGAATCAGCTTACGGTTGACAACTGGTATCACCATCATTGGGCCGAGACCATAGCCAATGGCAACGTGCTCGGCGATACTACTTACTTCAGAGCACCCCTTTATTCACTCTTTCTGGGAGCATTGTACTATCTGTTTGGGGCTTCACTCTGGACAGCTCGTTTGTTCGGGCTGGTAATCGGCCTGGCTTCAATCGTCATGACCTACTTGCTGGCCCAACGTATTTCCGGCAACAAACTGGCGTGGGGAGCGGCCGCACTCCAGGCTCTTTTCCCCGCGGTAATATACTTTGAATCTGAGTTGTTGCTGGATCCGATGTTCTGCCTGCTGACGCAATTGGCGGTGCATCGTTTTCTTATCTGGCTGGAATCGCGACATACGCGTGACATAATGGGCACCGGCCTGCTGTTTGGTCTGGCCGCCATCACCCGTCCCACAGTTCTAATTGCCGTGCCGCTGATAGTGATATGGATGATAGTGCGCCCCAGTCAACGATCATCCGCGGTCGCCTCAACTGCCGGTCAAATCGGCCTGTTTCTATGTGGTCTGGCAATCTGTGTCATACCGGTATCAATCCGCAATCTAATGGTAGCCGGTGACCCGGTGCTGATTGCGTCTCAGGGCGGAATCAATTTATTCATCGGCAACAATGACACGGCTGACGGACTCTCGGCCATCCTGCCGGAACCACTCGGGCACAACTGGACTTTGCGACAGATAAGACAGATAGCTGAAACCGATCAAGGCGGCCCACTCAAACCGGGCGAGATATCCGACTACTGGCGCGACCGGGCCATCGCCTGGATTCTCTCTCATCCGGGGAAGTTTCTTGAGCTATACGCGAAACGAGTCGGTTATCAGTTGGTAGACCGAGAGATTTCCAACAATCGGCAGGTCGGGCCTCACTTTGCTTCCCTTGGCATACTTCGGTACAATCCGCTTTCGTTTGGGGTTATTTTTCCGCTGGCCCTTATCGGGTTAATCGCACAATATCGACGCAACGAGTCAGCGCAGTTTATCATGGTCTTACTGATAGTTTATTCGCTGGCTATGGCCTTCTTTTTTGTGAATGCTCGTTTTCGATTACCCCTCCTGCCCTACTATTTCGTATTCGCTATAGCCGGAGTTTGCCGGATCACTGAAATCGCCCGTCAACGGCCCTGGCTACTGATCGGACCAGCCTCAATAGCTGTCGCCGCCGTTTGGTTCTCTTTTTCTCCTCCGATGAGTTACCCGCAACAACGGTCATCGCAGAATCTAATGTCACGGGGGCTATACCAATACGATCAAGGAAAATACCAAGACGCCCTGACCACTTATCGACAGGCGGCCGCACTCGACCCGACCTTCCCGGAAACGAATCTCAGTCTGGGAGCCTGTTTCTTCCGCATGGGACAGGAGGATTCAGCGTCGTTCTATTTTGACCGTGAGATAACTCTGCATCCACAGCGACCCAAAGCCTACCATAACCTGGCATCGCTACACCTTGTAAATGGGAGGTATACCGAGGCTCTTCACCTGACCAGCCAGGCTCTGACACTGGCGCCATACAGCGTGCCGGCCAATATCATAAAACTGCGGGCGTTAGCGGCTGACCCGACTATAACCATTGACAGTCTTTGGCGTGCTGTTGAAACCGCCACTTATGCAACCGATGAAGCCCTGATTGTATTAAACTGGGGAGCCTCAATACTGGCCCGAGATGGGTGCAACCCGACCGTTGAAAAATGTTTGCATCGCGCTGAACGGGCGGTCCCGCCCCCTATCGAAACCGATGATCAAGCCTTCCACGCCAATTCCAGCAACCGACAACAGGCGTTTAACATAGAACGCGCCAAAACATATTATTTGCTTGGTTATTGCGCCGGTGTTGAAGGCTACTTCGAAACGGCGATCAGCTACTCCCTGAAAGCTCTGAGCCTCGACCCTCTGCTGGCTGAGGCTTACATCAACTTGTACAGTGGCTACTTGTCCACCGGTCGACTCGTCACAGCCGATTCGGTATTGACCGAGGCGGCCAACCGTTTCCCTGAGCACAATCAAATCAGAAAATTGCGGCTAAGATAGAGCGACGGTTCGGACTGCCAGGTGTCGGGCAGAATCGCCCGACACCACATAAAGATGATGTCGTCCAGTTGATTCCAGTTGCTACCAGTTCACACACCCGCTAAGGGGTTCGTTGATTAAGCCCTCTTATGTAGTTGCGACGGGTCCTGCGAATTCGCCCGGGCGAATACGTGAGACCTGCCGCTTTTGTCCGACATGCACTTACGTGTCAGGTCTCAATCCCGTCTTGACGGGATAAGGACCCGACACAACTGTGAATAGTGTTTATCAACAGATCTCCAACTGAGGTCGGACTACCTGCTTAACACCAAAGCAAAGGGGCCGATTTCTCGGCCCCTTAAAGTTCGGCTACGCCTCACAGCGTAACGATATATTCTCGACTTGGCGTCGGTTAGTAAGCGTTCTTCAGCAGTTCATGGAAAGTCTCGGCATCACCATTGGCATTCCAATAACATTGCCAGTAGCGATTCTCCAAATCGGCCGACAAAGCCGCGTTACGATCCGTGCGTCCGCTCGATGTTAACCCAGTCGTCCTGCCATCAAAGAGCCAGTCCATCACTCCATCAATCATAACACCAGCTGATGTTGGCTCCAGGGCCAGAGGTGTAAACATGAAGTGCACTGTTCGGAACAGACCACGATTGAGTCGGACACAGACCGGCCGTCCATGGTAACTAAGCTCAGTGAACTGAGCATGCTCATTGCCATACAAGGACTTGAACAGATACATTGCTTCGGTATCAAAGGTACGGACACACCATCCAACCTGCGGCAAAGCACCGAGATCCGACATATACGGATAGAATGGGAACACCAAGGGATCGATACTCCCTTCCCACTTGTATCGGGTACGAAGCAAAACAGAATCCACAGCCAGTTCCGGCCATTTATCTTCATCCAGCGACAGTGTCCCGATAAAGTGCTCGGTGCGAGGTAAGCCAAGGCCGTAACCATCCGTGTTATTGAAGAAACCAGAACTCCAACCGGGGAATGTGGTTTGCTGAATACCGAAGAAATACTGATAATCAGGGCTGGCGTAATCAACTGCTCTTTGACTAGCTGTTCCGTGAGAACCAAGCGGCACGCGAGCCGTAACCCACACGTTTACACCGGTCTGAAGCGCGGTGATTACGTTCTGAACCGCCTCACCCTGAGCACTCCACTTACCACTCACCTCGGCATCCTGATGCATGATCGCAACCTTATATCGAAGAATAAGCTTGAGCATGGCATTATGCTGAGAGTGGCCTGACTCGTGCTGGATATCAAGGGCAGAGTCAAATGTAACATCTCCAACTCGCCCATCAGTTATCCAATCATTAATGGCGTTCTCCCAGAAGGCCCTTGTCGAATCATCGTCCGATTTGTTCTCCTGGGCGCTGCTATTCCACAACACTACCAGAACATCCCGTTCATGCTGAGGATTTATTACCGTGAATTTGCGCCAGTTAGGAGTCAGATCGGGAACTTCGGCATCATCACGACTGCGAACCACAAATATGAAGGTACCAGCCTGGGTTGTATCAGCCGGGGCATTCTTGTAAACATCGTAAATCGTTTCATTCATGTCGGTGACCCAGACATTGCCGAACCCATCATTAGAGCTGTCGGCAACGCGGTAGAATTCATCACTGGTCAGAAAATCGTCGTCGTAGACGCGCAACAGAGTGTCCACGGTACCGTAGATGTTGCTACCTTCGAGAGTGTCAATCAGGATCGTGTCGCAAGACTCGACCATACTAGTGTCCACATAGGAAGTGTCGCAGATAATCAATGCCGTTGGCAAGCTATCACAGGTGATTGTTGTATCAGGCGGAGTTGCTGTTGTGTCTATGACCGTATCGCAACCTATCTCAACCGCTGGCAATCCAAACTTGAATACCCGGGCATCGTTGGTCACAAAGACAGGCACCAGGAAGGAATCTATAAGGGCGTCATACTCGGCATCCGAATACGGTCCAAACAGTTTCCACTGAAATTCAAAAGGAGGTGCATCGGTAGGATAGTCGATAACGTCGGAACCCTTCCATCTCAACCTGATACCAGTCGCCGGCCCGGAGGGTCCGGGTGAGTTGATAAACGGTACCCCCTCAATGAACCCAATAATACGCGTGTTGGGTGGGTTATCATTCCGTAAGAAGCGGCGGAACGCGATATCCGACCCGAGGCCTTCTTCGTCATAGGCCTGCACGAACACATACTGCGGAACAAAAGTCATCACCGGATCATTCATCTCGGCTGACATCGGGACGATATTACTGGTATGGGGATCAGTAGAATCGGCTCGCACCAACAACACCGTCCACATAGTATCCGAGATATCGCCGAGGTAATCACTGACATAAGTGGCCAGATCAGTCTCGTTCAGTGGATCATCCAGCGGATTCCAGTCAGTTCTGCCCATAGCTGTGCCCATGTCGCCCTCACGAACAACGATGTACCGGTAATAGTCGATCTGACCGTCACGATCCTGACCGTACCAGTTGACGATCGGATTGATTGAGGATCGAGAACCTTCCGGAGGCACATTGACAAACCAGACCACTGGTTTCTCATTGGCGTAAGTGTCACCCTCGAGGTTTTTCGAGCAACCCCCGAAGAACAACGCCGGAAGTAGCAGACCACCCAGGGTCAGGAGAACAATGCTATATCTAAATGTATTCATCTTATGAGTGCCTTTACCCAGTTAAAAAGCAAATGCCATTGTGAATCGATGAACTTCTGTCAACAGGCCAAAGTCCTGGTATGCATAGTCAAAACTAATGAGACCTTCTTCACCGTAAGGAACCCGCACACCCGCTCCAGCAGTGATGCCATCGCTATCATAATTAAAGCGACTGCCCACGCGAAGAGCAAACCTGTCCTTGAACAAGTACTCAAGCCCAACATTATATTTTTCCAGGTTATCCGAGGGGTGAGACCCTTCGGCCGCCATTACCATCACATGATCAACTCCATCAATAACGTTGATAGAACCACCGAAACGGAAGTTGATCGGCAACGGAGCCGCCTTATCAATAAACTTCAGATCCGGTCCAAAATTGGTGATGGCCATAGCGAGTTTGAAATCACGGTAACCGGTGTTGTAGCTGGTACCGACATCAGCGCCCCAGCTGGCCGCTGAATAGTCATGGACCTGCTCACCAATATAGCGTACCGTAAAACCGAGCGAGAAGCGATCAGTCAGGTATCGTCCATAACTCACGGACACAGCCATATCGGTCCAGGAAAAAGTCCGTCCGGTACCATAGATACCCTCGGAAATATAATCAACGCCCCGATTGTAGGTTCGTTCGATCATATCTCCGGACGACAGATAGCAGACCCCAATACCTAACACACCGCCTATTGATTCCAGCGGAAAGCCCGCCGCGAAAAAGCCGTACTGGACTCCGACCGGCATATCGACATACGTCGCCATGATTTCTGTCCCCAACAGGGAGGTCAGCCCGGCTGGGTTGTAGTAAACCGCCGACACGTCGTTGGAAATCGCGGTGAAAGCATCACCCATGCCCATTGATCGCGCCGAGACACCCAATTCTAGGAATTGTGCCCCAGTGGTACCTACCTTGGCCTGTGCTGACACCTCAGAAGGAGTCAGGCCGGCAATAAGAAAGGCCAGCGTAACAGACAGCACCACGGCCACAACGCGCCCGATTCGGGGCTGTCGAGTAGTCCGACTTGGCTGTGCAAACATATCTACCTCGTTTATGTTCAACAAAATGAATTTCTATCCATTACAATAATGTTATATGCTCAATTCAAGTCCGAAACGAATCTGGCGACCGTAGCCCCAGTTATACGGATTTTGGTCATAATCAGTACCACCAAGAATAAGACCATTAATATTCTGCTGAGTATCTGCACGACCAGTGGCAGTATAAACCGAAACTACATTCTTCCGATTGAACAGGTTTTCAACCCACAGAATCGCCTGCCAGTCAAGACCGGCCAGAGCAAATTCCTTGGTAAACCTGACATCGAAAGTAGCTGTCATGGGGAAACGCATCGAGTTGGTCTCAGGGTCCGTCGTAGAACCAGCAAGACCAGGATAATTGGCGGCTGGTGTGAATGGTTTGCCACTCTCAATAATAGTCTCTATTGACAAATACCAACCGTTCGGAATCGGAATCCCAAACAGGCGCGGCTTGACAGTCTGAGGCATAGCAATCATAATAGCCGACTTGAGAGAATGACGGATATCGTTTGTCAGAGGCGACTCGGTCAAAGGCTCACGCGATTGAAGATCATCCTCAAATTGCTCAGCAGACTTTGAATCCTTGCCATAAGCAAAAGCATAAGTATATGAAATGCTTCCGTTAACACGGCCACCACCGCGTCGTTCCAAAGTCAACTCGAAGCCCCGAGAGCGGCCGTAATCCTTATTCAAGTACTGTTGCCGAATAAGGTATTCTTCATGAACATCGCCTGAGTTGATCTTGTCGAACTCATCCTTAAAGTAGCCTTCAACGTCAACGGAGTAGCTCTCACCCAACTTATACTTGATTCCAAATGAGTACTGAATGGTCTTTTGGTAGCTCAGATTCGGGTTACCCAAAACATCGTTCTGGTCGGCACTGGTCGTGTTCCGGCGATACATCTGGTAATACTGCGGCAACTGGAAGAAATGGCCATAGTTGAAATACACCTTCGCCTTATCCGAAATCGGATATGAGAAACCGATCCGAGGGGCAAATTGTTGCCGATCACCGAGAATAAGACCGCCGCGGTCATCACTCCGCATAATACCGGCTAGTTCGTCGGTATCCTGCAGAAAGAAATCCCAGCGGAGTCCGAGTGAAGCCACCATCGAGCCATACTCAATCTTATCACGAAAATAAACAGCACCAGTTATCGGTGTATATTCGTAGAAATCACGGAAAAGACCGCGATCAGAGTATGCATTAAGAGTGTCGGGCCGACCGTTGTAAGCCATGTATGGCCGCTCAATCTCGCCGTACTCAAGTTCTTCCCTCGCCAGGAAGAAACCAGCCTTGACCTCGTGCTTCTTCATCTGACGCACAACCTTAAACTCAGCCCGGAGTCTGCGAAGCGACCGTTCGCTCCACAACATACCCTCATTATGAGTTCCCGGTTCAAGGAAAGTTCCGGTGCCACCGTAGTCATATTTTCCGTTACCATTGAGGTCAGTGTATGGTTCACCTGGGTCATAGCTGTTATTGGGCCGGTCAAAAATCCCGTCGCCATCACGATCAAGGAAAGGCACCCCTGGTGTCCAGGTCATAGGATCGGTCCCGTCATACATGCCGTTATGATTCAAATCCTGGTTATTTTCGTCAGCACTCTGGAAGAAAATATCGATACCTTCATCGTAGACAAAGTTGGAATTAAGGTCGGTAAACGGTTCACCGATAGCCGAATCACCGTCAATATACGGCTCAGCTCGCGGCACCTGAACCGTCGGAATCCGATCCGCATCCAGCACACCGTTATTATTCCGGTCATTCAGATAGTCACCTTCATCCCAAACACCATTACCATTAAGATCAAGGAATGGTTCGCCCTCATAGTAGTCAATCATGTCATTGTTGTTGAACCGGAAGTTGCTTGGGATTCGGTCGCCGCCCTGATAGGTGGAGTAGTAATTCCGCTCACCGTGAGTGTAACCAGGCCCATTAAAATTGTTGCCATAGTTGGCTGTATCGGGGAACAGGTTAATCAACGGCTCAGGGGCATCATAGACTCCATTACCGTTATTATCGGTAAATGTTTCCCATTCGTACTCGAGGTAGGAATCATCCGGATCAAGAACCTTGCCCGGGTTGTTGGGGTCACCCGGCTTATCCGAAATATCGTAATCAAAATAAGATAGAGTTATCTCGTAGTTCATCTCACGAGAGATCGAATGCGTAATTTCCAGGGATAAACTGCTCTGGTCCTGAGAATAAATCGGAGCCGTAAGACCACTGTACCGATATTCCCAATAAGACTGACTAAAGTGAGTTACTTTGGTGTGCCAATTCTTGTAGGAAAGAATAAACTTCAGATTTTGCCGGGGCCTGAACCTGAAATTGGACTCAAAGTGATACCGGTTACTCAAACGTTCGGGGATATCAAAACCCAGAAAACCCATGGTCGGCCAGTCACGCACTGTCGTTGGCGTGTTATAATCCTGCATTTGGTAGACACCATCATTCTTGTCAACATCGGCATACAGGAAATAGGTAAATTCTTGATCTTTCAGGAAGTTCAGTCCTATGGACGGCAATATCTTGTTGCTCAAGAGAGGATCCGGACCCGAAAGTGTAAATCGAAGGTAATCCATATTACGCGAATACTTGTTCAAGGCCTGGTTGCCAAAATCATCGGTCATATAATGCAAGTTCAATGTGGTGTTGTTTTTATCACCAGTAAAACTACGAATATTAACAATACCGGACAAAGCATTACCATACTCCGGATCGAAACCGTCTTTGATGATCTGAATTTCAGCAATAGACCCTGACACCAGTGACAGGTTGGCACCAACCTGACCACCACCACCACCACCAAGCGGATCGCCGATAGGTACACCGTCAACAATATAAGCGACCTCACCAGCACGACCACCACGGACAAAAACTTCGCCCTCAGCGGTAGTCCGCACCCCAGCCACCTGTTGCAACAGGTTATCTACGGTTTGGACGGGTGCCGACTTGATCTGCTCCTGACTGATCACTACCTGGCTACTGCTCACAAACTTGTCCAAAATATCATGGACACCTTTGACAGTGATAACCTCATCAAGGTCGGTAACCTTCGAGGTCATACCCTGATTAACCTCAAATGTTTCGTCAATCTTCACTACCACATCCGTCACCTCAACGGTCACGAAATCCACATGGGAGATTCTCAGCACGTACGTACCGGGATCCATACGATAGACCTGAAATTCACCTTCAAGGTTAGTCGTGGCTCCCTGGGTTGTACCAACCACGAGAACCGAGGCACCGATTACCGGTTCACCGGTCTCTCCGTGCGTTATTTTGCCCTTAATTTGCCCGGTGGACGCAGCAAAAGAATTCAACGGCAGTAGAAACAGCCCCAGTGTTAAAACCAGAGTTGTCGCGAGCAGCCTTTTGCCAATCCCAGCCATTGCTCTTCCTCCTAAAGAAGCCTAAACTCAAACACCGATGTACACCAATCGCTGGCAAGTCATTTGTCGCACCATCGCAACCATAAATAACCTGTTATCCAATATCCAGCAAACATAGGGAGGGTGGATGAAACCTTGCTTGTCTCAACTGACTTTTCGATAACCAACCTCACCATCCTCGTACATCTACGGTGTTATCGCACACCTACTCAATTAGTCACGGAAGATAATTCTGCCAGCACAACCAAGTCAAGCGAATTTTTGGCGAAACAAGGCTGAAGAGACTATCTAAACCGCTCTCCTATAGACTCCATTAACCGTTTGTCTGTTCAAAAGTATCCCGTCGATCAAGTGGCTGAAAGTGTACTCTTTCGAGACGTTTAAGAAAACGACTCGATCCCTCCAAAACGGGTAAGTCGCCCCCGGGAGGACCACCCAGAATACTCGCCCAAGTTCGTAGAAACAGGTCAGCCATCCGGTCAAATCGCCGCTTCCCAAGCGGTTGCAAATCTTGATCGCTTGCCTCCATACCCTCCAGAGCGGCGTGCGTAGCGACACCATCCAGCTTTATTGACCCGTGCTGTAACAGAGCACGTCCAATCCGACGCTGAGCCGAAGCTACCACTTTACCACCTGTGGCCAATAACTCATATCGGGCCGCAGAAGCAAAACAGGGTTGTCGAGCTAATGTCGATGGTGAACGAGCTGGCTCCGAAACAGTTCGAACCACTTTACTACGCACCCCCAGCACCTTCAAATAGCCTTGAAGTGCTTGAGCCAAATAGAGATAGACGTCAGAGATCGAACCACGCCAAGCATCCAAGCCAACCCCTTCAGGGTTCACGGCCACAGCGTAAGTCAGTTCAGAAGGATCATGATAAACTGCTCTTCCGCCGGTTACTCGGCGTATTAGCGGCGTGTTTCCCAATCGTGAGAGATCAAGTGCCCGATCCATCTCCTGATTCAGCCCAATCGTGATTGTCCCCGGCATCCAGGTATAAAGTCGTAGCAAAATGACATCGGGTCGCTCCAGAACGAAATCCAGCATCATTTCATCGAAGGCCATATTAAAAAACGGGTCGGCCGCACAGTGCTTGTAAAAGTAATATTGTTGCATAAACAAAAAAAGCGCCCCGCGAGGTGGGGCGCAATCGTTTTTGTGGATCACTCAATTGATAGCGTCAAGTCGCTTCAGATCAATATTGTACTCCTTGATCTTCAGACGCAAGGTTGACTCCGGGATATTGAGCATAGCCGCCGCGTGTTTTTTGACTCCTTTGCGCTCTTTTAAAGCCTGTACAATGAACCTGCGCTCATGGCCAGCCAGATAATCATATAGTGAGTATTCCTGATCAAATTGAATGTTCTCCGTTGGCGCTGAGACGCTTACCGCCAAACTTTGATTCATGGAATCGGTAGCCATTGTCTTGGCTGAAAGAATGTCGGTCTCTATCGTTTCATCGCTCCCGGTCAACAAAACCAATTTCTTGACTTCATTGTCAAGCTCCCGAACATTGCCCGGCCAGTCATAGGCCATAAGGTGCTTCATCACGGTCGGTGAAACCTTTTTGCCACTCTCGGCCAGAAAATGTTCCACCAATAATGGGATATCCTCGCGCCGATCGGCTAACGGCGGAAGGCGGAAAGTCAATCCAGCCAGTCGATAGTAGAGATCCTGACGGAAACGACCTGTTTTCATTTCATCCTTCAGCACTTTGTTGGTAGCTGAAATAATTCTGACATCCACCGCACGTGGAGTGCTTTCGCCCAGACGAACCAGTTCTTTCTCTTCCAAAACGCGAAGAATCTTGGCCTGTACACTCAATGGCATATCAGCTATTTCATCGAGGAAAAAAGTACCGCCATCAGCTTCCTCAAATAGACCCGGCTTGTCACGGTCAGCGCCAGTAAAAGCTCCCCGACAATACCCAAACAGTTCAGACTCAAGTAGCGTCTCGGGCAAAGCGGCACAATTAACCGAAATGAACCGGTACTCACGGCGTACCGAATTATAGTGAATAGCCCGAGCTAACAGGTCTTTGCCACTACCCGTGGGACCATTAATAGTGACTGAAATCGGCGAATCGACCACCTGTCGCACTTGGTCCAAAATACGCAACATTTCGTGATTGCGGGTGATAATGTTCGGGAATGCGGTCTCTTCCATAAGCTGAGCTTTGAGGCGACGATTATCTTCCAATAGTCGCGCTCTCTGAAGCTCCGCCGACATAAAAGCCACGATATCTGAGTAGCCTACAGTGAAATTCAGCGCATCCTGATTGAACGGATTAAGACGCCCATCGGATGATAAACGGTCAAGATATATATAACTGCGGGTACCGTCACCCATACGATAAGGAACCACCAGCACGCTGGCGATCACTTCCGGCATATCCGAAAACAGTTCTGCCACGTACGGATCGCGGCGACAGTCCAACAATAAGGTTGGCTTGGTAGTTGAGATCTCCTCACCCAACAGACGACGGAAACCATCGACAAATGTGCGTATCTGTCTATCAGTCAATACCACCGAAGAAGTAAATGAGCCGTCCTCAAGATCCGGAGTCATAATAATCACTCGATCGGCTCCAGTCCGACGGCATAAAGCCTCAATAATACCACCCATCTGGCTGGCATCAATATCTTCTATCTCGGCCTGGTTTATTAACCGACCGAAGAGCCTGAACTCGTTGTCATCAGAAACGGACAAAGCCACAGCCTGATCAGCCAAGCCTGTCAGGAACTGACTGACCCGTCGGACTTTGGCAGTTTCAGCCAGAGCGGAAAACAACCTCTCGGAGTGACTTAGTTTCTTAAAACCACGTGGTAGCTGACCAATACTACAGGCCAGAACACCAGCCCGATAATCTGTCTCGGCGGTCCAGTAATCCAGACCAAGACGGTGGAATATCTTGCCAGCCCTACTATATAAAGCATTGATACGCTCGGCATCATCCGACCCTGCCTGAACCATTATTTCGGCCAGCGAAAAAACAGTGCGTGCCAGATCGAGCGGATCACCGGCTGTTTCAGCCGTTTCCAACGCCTGACGACCGCTCTCCAGAGCTTCAGGGAATTCCGATCGAGCCGCAAAAGCCTCAGCAATAACTCGTCTGGTCTGCCCTATTTCGGCCTGTTCGCCGATTTGAAGCGCCAATTCAAGTGCCTTGTGGGCATACTTAGTTGCCTGATCAATATTATCGAGAGCCAATTCAACTTCAGCCAAACGCCGTCCGGCCTGTGAAATGAGCGCCGACTCCGGCGCCAGCCTCCGACCTGCCCGATATGCTTCTTCTAAATGAGTTTTGGCCCGATAGAGGTCGCCTTTCTCCAAGGCCAACTCACCGGCATACTTCTGCTGGAATATTTTCTGACGCTTCAAACCGAGACGATCAATAATCTCTTTGGCATCAGTAAAGCAATTTTCAGCAAACACGAACTCCCGTTTTCTCAGATGGACATATCCTAAGGAAAGAAGGGTTTCAGCTTCTGCCTGTTCATCGCTGTTCTCCTGGGAATACTCAAGAGCCACTTTCAGGTCTGATTCCGCCGCCGACCAATCACCCATCAGGGTGCGAATACGGCCAGCGTTACCTGAGAGCATGGCCGCCTTCGCCGGATGCCCCTCGGCTAATGTGATTGCTTGATCGAGATACTCACAAGCGACAGAAAAATCTGATCGCATAAATGCGATGTGCGCCAACTCGTTGAGTGCACTCCCCTGGCCAAAGTAATCGCCCGCACGGCGATACGAGGCCACAGCGTCGTGGGCTTTGTCTTCAGCGGCCCTCAAATTTCCGAGCGCCCAATAAGTTTTTGAGAGAATATGCAAGGCTCGAGCGTACTGCCGATTGTGGTGCGATCCGGCCAGAATTTTCGCGGCGCGGAGCCCTTTGTCCAGAGCCTCTTGATAGTCTCCATCAATGAAGCTGATGTCGGCCGTGTGCGATAGATAAAGACCTGCATGGATGCTTTCACCGACAAATTCACTCGGCTGTAGAGCCTGCAGATCCTTCCGAGCCGCTTCAAACTTCCGCTGTAGAAGCAACTCCTCTATGACCAGGAGACGACTATCAAAGACAAGCTTTTGTGAGGTTGTAGCCATGTCACTCTTCTGTTTAGATCTGGTTAATGCCCATTCTTACGGGCGGCCGATTCTTAACCCCAAAACATCTACCGCTTCGATCTACCGCTTCGGGTGTCGAATCGGCATTCCTGCTTAGAATACGAACGATACCGATGACCAAACGCTGGTAAAGAAACTGAACCAAGCCGGTGCCAAATCAACATCACCACCAGAACCACCCACAACTACTGTGGTATCTGTCATAGAGGTGGTGTCTATGGTGATTGAACTCGTGTCGGTATCTTCTTCACCTGTGTCGCGATCTGAACCCCAAGGATGCTCACCAGATGAAATCGGGCTGACCACAAAACAGGTTACAAACAAGACCAGCAACAGAAGAATACTTTTAAATAATCTGCCACTCATTACTATATCCTCCAAACTGTCCGCACTATTCCCAGCTAACCAGGCAAATGAAGTATGTCATGAAACGTAAGGGAATAGAAAGCGAAGTAACTCATTATCGCATTTCCTGCTACATCAATAATAGCAACGACCTATCACCTTGTCAAGCAATATTTTACATGTCGCAGAATTTGCGCCGGCCAGGGAATGCTACTAGTTTGGGGGTGATTGAGTCAGATTAACTCGCACACTCAGGATGCGTTGGCCATCAAGGCCAAGAACTTCAAATTGTAAGTCATTCCAACTCACACAGGTACCGACTTCCGGCACCGATCCAACTAAATCGTAGATAAGCCCCCCGACAGTGTCGTTCTCATCCTGATGGAACTCTGTCTCGAGCCTTTCCTGGAGCTTGTCCAGTTGCATGGCCGCATCGACTATATAGCTTCCATCTGGTTGGACCTGACATTCTTCAGGTTCGGAGTCGTGCTCATCCTGAATCTCCCCTACGATTTCCTCCAGAATATCTTCCAGAGTGACCAGTCCAGCCACACCGCCGTATTCGTCAACAACCATAGCTAAGTGCAGTTTGCGGGTCCGGAACTCACGTAACAGATCACCGATAATCTTGGTTTCCGGTACAAAATACGGGTTTCTAAGATATTTGCTGATCACGAACTCTTCACCAGGCTGTGGTAAGTTGGTAAAAAGATCCTTTACGTAAAGAATCCCAACGATTTTATCGATTGAACTTTCATACACCGGGTAGCGCGAATGACCATCACGCCGAACCAGATCACGAATATCAACAAACCGAGTTGACTTCTCAACCGCTACCAGATCAATTCGGGGAATCATAATCTCTCGAACCAGAGTCTGATCCAACTGGAAGATATGACCGATCATTTCCTTCTCATCCTGCTCGACAATCGCCTCACCAATACCAGCCTGTTCAGCTAACGTCTCGATAGCTCGTTCGACAATCTCCTCTTTCTCTTCCTCAGTTACCTGATGCTCCCGTGAGTAGCGTATCAAACCGCGCCGATACACCGATACCACCGGAAAAAACAGTCTGAAGATAACACTGATCAACCTCAGGTAGCGAAGCATATTTCGATCAATGGCTGTTCGCGAAGTTCGACGTGGAAGATACTGCGCGCAAACGATAAAAAAGAGCCAGGCCAAAAGCAGACTACCCGGATACCAAAACACCGGGTTGAAACCGACGATTATCCGATCAGTGAGAAAAACCACGCATACCGAAATTACGACCAGGACAAAAGAGCTATAGACTGTAGCCACTTGCACAAAGGCACGAGGATCGTTCACCAGTTTGATCAGGGTCTGTCGATGTCGATCCGAGGCGTCTGGAATCAGCTCGGAGATATCTTCCGGATCAATATACACCGCTAAAGCATACAGAGAGACAACATAGGCTGAGAAATAGCACCAGGCGATTACCAGTATGAATATCAGAATATCCATCACTCTCAGCCCTCGCCGTACAGCTCCTCCAGATAGTCAGCCTGAAGGGTGAACATAGAAGATTTCTCGGCGGTTGTTGCATGATCGTAGCCAAACAGGTGTAACAAACCGTGACAGAACAACATCAGATATTCCGACCAGATACCATTGCCGTTATTGGTGGCCTGACGGCGAACATACGGAACAGATAGATAAATCTCGCCAAAGATGCCGTCAGGATCCTCGGGCGAATCAATATTGAATGACAACACATCGGTCGGACGATCAAGCGAGCGATATTGGTTGTTCAGTCGACGCATATTCGGATTGTCAGTGAGCACCAAATTGACCGTGGCCAACCAGTCGGTGTTGCCCTCGCCACACACTACTATCTCGAAGAGGCGATTCAATCGCCGCATGGGTAGCCGGACATCTGTCTCCTTGAATATCGAAAGCGTCATAGGCTCAGTCTCCACGCTGGGATGGGTATTTTACCCGATGGTGGAAAACAGCAATCAAGTTCTGGGTGAAGGCACGCTTGATTCCAGCCAGGTCTCGCAGGGTTAGCGAACATTCATCTAATTCGCCTGATTGGAATCGGTTATTTATGATACGTTGGATTAGCACATCGATCCGAGCCGGTTTTGGTTCATCAAGTGTTCGGCTGGCGGCTTCCACCGCATCGGCCAACATGACGATACCGGTTTCACGAGTTTGAGGTTTAGGGCCGGGATAGCGATACTTGTTGATATCAACATCGTCACCCTCCTGCTCTTTGGCCCGATGATAGAAATACTCCATAACCATAGTGCCGTGGTGTTCTTCGATGAAATTGAGTACCTCGTCAGGGATATCAGCCTCTTCACCAAGCATCCGCCCTTTCTTGACATGTGACGATAATATCAACGTCGACATGGACGGTGTCAGAGAATCGTGCTTGGAACGGATACTAAACTGGTTTTCAACAAAATACTCGGGTATTTCGATCTTGCCAATATCATGATAATACGCCCCCACACGAGCCAGCAACGCATTGGCACCGATTACCTCGGCGGCTGATTCTGATAGATTACCCACCGAAATAGAATGGTGGTAAGTTCCCGGGGCTTCAATCGACAGGCGTTTTAATAACGGATGGTTAAGATCGGACAGCTCCAACAACGTTGTGTCGGTGGTGATTCCAAAGAGCGATTCAAACACCGGAAGTATCCCGATTACGAAAATAATCGAGACCACAGACATTATGATCCCGTAGACCATTTCGCTTAAGATTTCAGGATTGGGTGTCAGTTTTAATTTCTCAACCACCAGAATCAACAAAACGTGGGCCAGCAAAACTGCCAGCATAATGCGATAGAAGTGTGACCGACGACGTACCTGGCGAGCACTGAGACAACCGACAAAACCGACCACAGCGGTCAGTAGCGTGAGCGAAAAACTGAATCGATGCATCACCCCCAAAAGTAGAGCCAGAATGAAAGTAGACAGGATGCCAACCTCGGAATCAAACAAAATCGTAACCATCACCGGCAACACAACCAGCGGATATATGTAGATTGAGTTGATTCCTGCAGTCGCCGCCAAATAATCGACCGAGTGAATCAAGAGCATCTGTAAACCAAACATCAGCGACAAAGCCAGTAACTTGGGATTCGAGCGGGCCATGTCGGGGCGGAAATAGGCCAAAAATAAATAGAGTGCCACAAATGCCGCCACGACCAAAATGAATCGCGCAAGCATTGGCAATAGTGCTACCCACCAACCACGACTGGCGGCCTGGCTACGCATGATCCGCACCATTTCCTGGAGAATTTCCTCCTGATCGGCTGTCACTTTTTGCCGGGCCGACACTATGATGTCTCCGGCGTTCACAACTCTTCGAACCGTAGATAGCTGTTCGATTCCCTCGGTCACCCTACGGTTATATTCAGACAAATTAACAGTCAGATTGGGCCACAGGAAACTCCGCCCGACATTGTAGTAAAAATCCACGTCAATAGGCAGTGAATCAGCCAACTGATTCAAAACAGTAGTGAGTCGGGCGTTGGCCAGGCTAACATCACGGATACGACTCCGACTATATAGATTCTCTCGTTCACCTACCCGAACCAGTACTTTCGGATTGGTCGAAGCAGGCAATTCATCACTCCGTGCCAAAACACCAACGGTATAGATGTGGTCTCGGAAGATCGTCGCTAACCGGGCTTGCATCAGCCTCATGTCAAGCGAATCGGTGAGAGCTTTGTTCAGTGCCGTCTCGCTGAGAGAAGGAAACTTTTCTCCGAGCGAATCCAAGAAAACACCCCGAGTATTTGACCGTGTGAGACTGTCCTGACTGCGGAAGTTCTCAACAAGCTCCACAAAGCGGTCGAGCCGTTCGACTGCTCGTGTCACCACCACCGTATCGACATCCAGCACATGCGGCGTAAATCTTTGAACTTGCGCCCCTTCCTCCTCCATATCACGCTGGCTTTTGTAGATCGAGATCTGGAACGGCGCGGCTATGTCCTCCCGCGCAAACTCACCCCGTCGAGGCATATCGAGAGGATCGTAGAGCACCTCAGCCGGATAGAGAACACCAATAACCACAGCGGTCACCACCAATATCAGGTATCGCACGGTGCGGGATCGGACCGTCACAGTCTGGGCTTGCCGGCTTTCGGTCTTGACCTTCAGCAGTTTGCGGATCCGGCGCTTGAGTCTGAGCAGTAACTTAAACATACGGCGAACGTCCTTGTCGCCTTAGCCCTTTCGCCTGGGATTCTCGTACTTCTCGTACGCTTTAATTATCTTTTGTACCAAATGATGTCTCACTACATCTTTATCGGTCAAGTATAGAAACTCAATACCGGGTATACGCCTAAGAACCTTCTGTACTTTGACCAATCCCGAATCCTTTGGGTTGGGCAAGTCGATCTGAGTGATATCGCCCGTAATCACCGCTTTAGACTCCTCGCCAATACGCGTGAGAAACATTTTCATCTGGGCATGAGTGCTGTTTTGAGCTTCATCAAGCACAACAAACGCCTCGTTGAGGGTCCGCCCCCGCATAAAAGCCAACGGTGCAATCTCGATTACCCCTAACTCAAGCAGGTTTCGAATCTTGTCTGGTTGCAACATGTCGTAAAGGGCATCGTAGACCGGACGCAAGTAAGGGTCGACCTTGGCCCGAACATCCCCCGGCAGAAAACCAAGAGATTCTCCAGCCTCTACTGCCGGACGAGTAAAGACGATCCGGTTGACCCGCTTGGCTTTCAATTCCGCGACCGCCGCCGCACAAGCCAGATAGGTCTTGCCAGTACCGGCCGGCCCGATAGCAAAAACGATATCATTATCGTTAATAGCCTGAACGTACTTTGTTTGACCAACTGTTTTCGGTTTGATGACTTTCTTTAGTGCGCTGGTGAGTAGAGCTTCAGTTGAAATTTCGTCAGCTGGTCCTCGCCCGTTCTCACGCACCATCGCAATAGCATAGTTGACATACTGTTCAGTTATCGGGTCGCCAAGTTTTACCCTGGTAGTGAGATCCTGTAACAGACGGGTAACCATAGTCACCTCACCCTGATCACCTTCAAGTCCGATCCGATCATTGCGAGCGATAATTTTTACCAAAAAGTGATTCTCGATAATCCGTAAGAAAACATCATTCTGACCAAACAACATACGCTGGTCAACGCCTTCGACATCAAATACCGCGTTGATCTTGTCTGTTACTTCATCATCCATAAAACTCACTCAATCAGCATCCCTGATAGTTAAACCCAGCTCGTCAAGCTGTTCCGGATCGAGATACGACGGAGCCTCATCCATAAGCGAAGAAGCATTGGTGGTTTTCGGAAAAGCGATTACATCACGAATAGAGTTCAGACCACACATCAGCGAAACCAGACGATCCAGCCCCAGCGCAACACCAGCGTGTGGCGGTGCCCCATATTGCAGTGCCTTGAGTAGAAAACCGAACATCCGATTGGCTCGTTCCCGGTCGAAACCAAGAATATCGAGCATCTGCTCCTGCAATTCGCGGTGATTGATCCGCTGACCACCTGAGCCGATCTCCCAACCGTTGATTACCAAATCATACTGGTCGGCACGAGCACGACGCCAGGGATGATCAGGATCAGTTCCGAGCAGGTCGGATTTGAAACCGGCATCAATCAAGGGCATATCTTCTTCTATCGGGTGCGATACGATATTGTGCATCGCTGTAAACCCACCGTGGTCTTCATCGTACTCAAACAACGGGAAATTGTTCACCCAGAGGAAACGGTATTCACCCGCACGAATCAAACCGTGCTCACGCCCCAGATGCAACCGGAGTTGACCTATAATTGATTCGGTTTTAAGCCTGCGATCCGAGATAATAAACAGAGCGTCACCCGGCTTGACACCGGCTGTTTCGATCAGTTTGTCTTTAACGGTTTCGCCGAGAAATTTGATAATTGGTGACTTATCACCGCTTTCGGCCCTCAGAATATAGGCCAACCCACCAGCTCCGTGTTCTTTGGCGATCGAGGTCAAACCGTCAATCTGCTTACGAGAATATGAACCGCCACCTTCAAGTACGATTCCTTTGACTACACCGCCCGATTTGACGTTGTCGGCAAAGACCTTAAAATCACAATCGGCTACAATATCCGATAAGTCGACAATTTCCATCCCGAAACGGAGGTCAGGTTTGTCGATTCCCCAGCGATTCATCACTTCTTCATAGTCGAACCGCGGGAATGGCGTTTCGACTGTCACACCCAACACCTGATCGAACAATTTGGTCATCAGACCTTCAATCACAACCCAGACATCTTCCGGCGTGACAAACGACATTTCCATATCGAGTTGAGTATGCTCCGGTTGGCGATCAGAGCGAAGATCTTCATCGCGCAGACAACGGGCAATCTGGAAATACTTATCAAAACCGGAGATCATCAGAATCTGTTTGAGCAACTGCGGTGACTGTGGCAGGGCGTAAAACTTACCCCGCGACACCCGACTGGGGACAACGTAGTCGCGAGCACCTTCGGGGGTAGACCGTATCAGCAGGGGTGTTTCGATCTCATAGAAATCGGCATCGCTCATGTATTCCCGGATCACCCGAGTTACCTGATGGCGTACCCTGATAGCCTCCTGCATTGGTTTGCGACGCAGGTCAAGATACCGGTATTCCAACCGGAGCAATTCTCTGGCGTTGGTTTCATCTTCGATCTCAAACGGCGGCGTCAATGACTCTGAAATAATATGAAATTCATCGCAGACAATCTCGATTTCACCGGTCGGCATCTTGGGGTTGATCGTGCCTTCCGGTCGGAGTCTAACCATACCAATAGCGGCCACTACGAATTCGTGGCGCGCACGTTCAGCCTCGACCAACATCTCAGAATTGAAAGTCTGGGGATCAATCAGAACCTGTGTCAAACCGTAGCGGTCACGGATATCAATAAACAATAAACCACCGAGATGGCGATAGCCATCAACCCAGCCATTCAGACACACTTTTTCGGAGGCGTTTGCCGCCCGAATCTGCCCACAATTGTGGGTTCTTTTCAATTTAGAATACGGAACTGTCAAAATAATCTTAACTTCCTGCTAATTATAGATTTATCGGCCCTTCCATCCTAACATTGAGAGTCCGGGCAAATCAATCCTTTCACCGTAAGTCTATGCCTTTCAGTCAGCGATGTCAATAGTAGGTCTGGCCGTTGATCGGTGGTCAGATTTTCAACATAAAGACCACGGCAAAAGGTCCGAAACTATCTGTATTACTACGCGGTTCGTACAAGAACGGACCAGATAAGCCATTAAAGTGGCTCCACGTACAGGAGACTTGAATTGAACAATACAGCCCCCCCAAAACAAGAATCGTACATGGCCGTCCGACCGACCGCTTTCTCAGTCGATCAAATCCTATCCTTTGATCTTTACCGATCAACCGGTGGACAGATTACTCTCTATCGTAGCCGCGACTACCCGTTTACCCGCGATGATCTCCAACAACTCATCGAGAGCGGTTGCAACAAACTATATGTACCGGAATCACAAAGGAACCTCTTTTATGACCACACCCGGCGACGTCTCCCCCGTCTGTTGAAAGATGAATCGGTACCACTCGAAGAAAAACTTGAGATCCTATCCGAAACTTCGGTGAATATTCTGGGGCGGATGCTGGACAATCCAATGTCATCCGAGGAAGTCAGTGGCGTAGTGAGTCAATGTCGTAACCATGTCCGGTTAGCATTTATCGGTGACAAGGCCCGTAACACAATGGTTACCAATCGTGCTCAGGCACCGTTTCCGATCGCTCATGCGGTCAGCGTAGCAAATCTGGCCTTAGTGTTGGGTATGGATTGCTCGGTGGCCGGTGCCGATCAACTGCACGAGTTAGGCATTGGAGCGTTGTTACACGAAATTGGCAAGTCCCAGCTTGATCGCGATTACTACTATCAACCGGAGAGCTGTAAACTCCGCAATGACCCTCGGATGGAACAGTACCCTCAAGTGGGCCGAGATATGCTCAAACGAACCGAGCTGGTTCCTCCCGGCGCGTTACTGGCGGTAGCTGAACATCGCGAGCGATTAGATGGCTCCGGATTCCCGGCCAAATTAAAAGACGCCGAAATCAGCCACGCGGGACGTATTGTGGCAATATGCGATTACTACGATGAACGTGTAAACGGTGCTGACAGACAAACACCAGCGACACCCTTTGAGGCACTATCAGAGATGAAACAGGCAAAAGAGAAATTCGACCCAGCTATTCTTATGCGACTGGTCGAAATTCTGGGTCGGGTATCAAAAAACTGAGGGCTGTCAGGCAACCGGTTTACTCGGTAAACGTCTTGAACGAAAAAATCCGCCACTCACCGTTCTTGAGGTGTAAACCGAACTTGGTGCGATAGCCACGCGAAGCTTCTTTATCGACAAAAGTCACTTCGACCGTCGCGGTCTCGCCTATGATCTCGGCGTTGGCTACGATACGCTGATGTGCAAACCAGATTTTCTTGGTTTCGCCATCGCCGGTCAGGTCTTTTAGTACCTGTTCCGGATTGGTGAACACCCGGGCTTCATCGCGCTGGACAGCGTAGTCTTCCTGACTCTGGCGCATCAGTTCCGGCAGGTCGAGCAGATGAGTCAAGGCGGCCTCATCGTCTTTCTCCATCGCCCCAAATAACGAAATCACGGTTTGACGCGGGTCACTCAGATCTGAGCCACCACAAGCGGTCAACAACATCGCCCCAATAGCGACGACCACAATCAGAAATACAAAACAGAGTCTACTCCACATAGCTTAAATACTCCCGGTAATAGTTACACGATGAGAGTCACCCAGATCAGCCGCGGGTGAGTAGGCATATGAAAACTGCATTGATTTATAATCCAACCCCATACCAAATGTCAGGCCGGTCAGACCGTTGTCGGAATATTCCGATCTCAGATTGGATCCGATACTGTTCCAGCCCATTCTCAGATAGAGTGGTTTGAATTCAAAATACTCCGCACCAACAGCAAGCTGTACATCGTTGTCCATCGGCAAAATAATATCAGCCACCACCACCGAATTCAGCCCACGTGGTCGCGATGAAGCCCCCAATCTGAACACTGTCGGCAAGCCATCTTTTTCACTCTCACCCAACGACGAAAGCTGGGCACCCAGATTCTGTAGCTGTAGTCCAACCGCATGACGCCCACGATTAGAAGTGTAGCGCAGACCAAGATCAAATGCCAACGCGGCCGCTGAGTAGTCTTGAATACTTTCGTAGATCAACTTTGCGGTGACACCCAGCATAAACTGCTGACTGCGGCGCATAGCGTAAGTCCCAGCCAGCATGATATCACCACCACCGAAAGTACCTTCGATATTACCCGACTGGTCAGTTTGAGTGAACTCGCCATAGTTCAGGTAGGTAATATGAATGGCGACTGTCCGGTCAAGACCGAGCGGTTTTATGTACCCGGCGAATCCCGACTGCAGGCCGACGAAGTAATTGTGATATTCAGCAATAAACCGGGGATCTTCAATGGTAGCGATCCCCGCCGGATTGTAATAGAGCGCCGCTTCGTCATCAGCCAAACCGGTGTAGGCACCACCCATAGCAACAGCTCGGCCACCAACATTTATTTTCAAAAAGGAGAAACCACTGGTCCCAGCTCCAGAGTTAATATCCTGTCCAAGGCTGGTGACGGCCGTGAACAGAACAAGGCATGAAGCGATCAGGGTAACTTGTATGAGCATCAGTTTTCGCATGTTTAGTTTGAACTCCAGTCCAAAAATATCAATTCTGTTGGTCGGTAGCAAACATTTTACTCACACCAACCTACCACGACTTGGTCGTTTTGTTAAGCACTGCTTCGACCAACTGCTCACCTACAAGCCGCTGGCCATTTTCTTCGGTTTCCTCGTCGGCGTCGTAAATTCCGTCAAGGGTGAGCTGTATAGTCCAGATATCGCTCTGGTCGGCCGTGTTCTTCAACGTCACGTTGAAACCGATCTGAACCTTATACTGAGTCACCTGGTCAGATTCGTCAAACTCCTGAGCCAGCCGTTCGTAGCGGGTCAGGGTTCCAATCAGGGTTGCATCGGCAACATCAACCGCAACTACTTTCATACTACCATCGGCAATAAAAGCATCAATCACAGTTTCGGTCATCTGATCCGCCAGACCATACTGCGAGGTCTGGTTCTCAAAAGGCTCAACGGCAATAGTCGAGATAGTCGACTTACCACGAGGGTTAAACGTGTACACCCCACAACCTGAGAGAGCTATAGCCAGACAAACCAGCCCAGCCACACCAGCAAATCGAATTGTATTCAAGCGGCGAAACATTGTTACTTCTTAGACCCCTGGATTGTGGCGCGGTTCCTTGAAATAATCAAACCACAACTTTGCCCTTCTTGATCACATTGGTAACCAGATTAACACCGTAATGATAGGGCAATTCACGATAATTTTGCATGTCCCAAATCACAATATCGGCCTGAAAACCGGGGGTTAACTGGCCAATAGTGTCGGCTCGCTCGACCGCACAAGCGGCGTTAACCGTAATAGCGCTAATCGCCTCGGCGGCGGTCATTTTCATCTGAAGCACGGCCAGCGAGACAACAATACCCAGCGATTCGGTGTAGCTGGAACCGGGGTTGCAATCAGTCGATAGCGCCACCGTGACGCCCGCGTCGATCATGTCCCGAGCTGGAGCGTATTTCTTTCCACCCAGCGAAAAAGTTGTCCCCGGAAGGAGAACCGCCACCGTACCGGTTTTCGCCAGTGCTTTGATACCAGCCTCCGAAACGTAGACAATGTGATCAACTGTAACTGCCTGCATCGACGCGGCCAGTTCGGCTCCACCGGATGAGCCCAGTTCGTCGGCGTGGAATCTGAGTCGAAGTCCGGCATCAAGAGCGGCCTGCATGATCCGTCTTGATTCATCAACGTTGAACACACCCTCTTCGCAGAAAATGTCGCAATACTCCGCCAGGCCTTTTTCGACTACCTGGGGAATCATCTCCTCGATAACTATCCGTATATACTCTTCGCGGTTATCGCGGTACTCATCGGGGACTTCATGTGCGCCCAGAAATGTTGGCACCAGTTCAATCGGATGCTCCAGATTCAGATCGCGGATAACTTTGAGTGACTTGATTTCAGCCTCAGTTGATAAACCATAACCCGATTTGGCTTCGATAGTTGTGGTACCATGCGCAAGCATCCGATTGAGACAGCCCCTGGTTCGTTTCTTCAATTGCTCGCGATCGGCGGCGCGAAGATCCCGCACCGATGAGCGAATTCCTCCGCCACTCTCGGCAATCTCCATGTATGACTTACCCTGGGCGCGCATTTCGAACTCGCGCTCGCGGGTTTTGGCGAACACCGGATGGGTGTGCGCATCGATTAGACCAGGTGTTACAACCGCTCCACCAGCATCAATAACGGTGCAACCCTGGGCGAGAGGCACTTTCCCTTCAATCTCATCCGAAGTCCCGACCGCCAGGATTTCTTCCCCGGACACCGCCAGGCCGCCGTTTTCGATCAGCCCAAGATTATCCATGTCGGATCTGAGTCGGGGAGTCGGTCCCTCCATGGTGATTAGCTGACCGATGTTCTTGATCAACAGAGTTGCTTTCTTCTCACGGGCCATTGACAGTCGCCTTATTTCTGACTCATCGGAATCTTAACTTTGTGCTTACGGGCGAACGCTTTGGCGTCTTTGTAGCCGGCATCGACATGACGAGCGACACCGATACCCGGATCATTGGTCAACACCCGGTTGAGCCGTATCGCCATCTCCTTGGTACCATCAGCCACAATAACCATCCCGGCATGAATCGCCAGACCAATTCCAACTCCGCCGCCGTGATGAATCGACACCCACGACGCACCTGAGACGGAATTCAACAGACCGTTGAGTAACGGCCAGTCGGCGATAGCATCGGAACCGTCAAGCATATCTTCAGTTTCTCGGTACGGTGACGCTACCGAACCACAATCAAGATGGTCACGGCCAATCACCACCGGCGCCGAGATTTTGCCCTTCTTGATATAGGTATTGATAATATCGCCAAACTCGGCCCGTTCACCATAACCGAGCCAGCAAACCCGCGCCGGCAAACCTTGGAATGGGACCAGTTCGCGTGCCTTGGTAATCCAGCGCACCAATGATTTGTTGTGCTTGAACTTCTTTAGAATGATCTCGTCAGTGATCGCGATATCTTTCGGATCGCCCGAAAGTGCCACCCAGCGGAACGGCCCCCGTCCCTCACAGAAAAGCGGACGCACATAGGCCGGCACAAAACCGGGATACGAAAAAGCGGTCTTTAATCCACCAGTTTCGGCCTGACCGCGAAGATTGTTACCGTAGTCAAAGACAATCGAGCCGGCTTTCAGGAACTTGACCATTGCATCACAGTGCCGGACCATCGATTTGTATGATTTAGCAATATACCCTTTGGGGTCTTTCTTGCGGAACCGTTTGGCCTCCTGCACTGTGTAGCCTTCAGGAATATATCCATTTAGCTCGTCATGGGCCGAAGTCTGATCGGTGACAATATCCGGAAGGATACCGCGACGGTATATTTCAGGGAAAATCTCAGCGGCGTTGCCAACCAGGCCGATTGAAATCGGCTCACCCGATTTGGTGTGTTCTTTGATTAATTGAAGCGCTTTATCGAGTGTCTTTACTTTGACATCGCAGAAACCAATTTTGATCCGCCGATTTATATGAGATTCATCAACTTCAACGACAATCGTAGAAGCACCAGCCATTGTCGCGGCCAAAGGTTGAGCTGAACCCATACCGCCCATGCCACCGGTGAGAATCCACTTACCGGTCAGGTCACCTTTGAAATGCTGGTCGGCGATTGCGGCAAACGTCTCGTACGTCCCCTGGATAATCCCTTGGGTGCCGATATAAATCCAGCTTCCGGCCGTCATCTGCCCAAACATAGTCAGGCCACGGTCTTCGAGATCTCGAAAATTCTCCCAAGTCGCCCATTTAGGAACCAAATTGGAGTTGGCAATCAGAACCCGCGGCGCGTACTCGTGGGTACGGAAAACACCAACCGGTTTGCCTGATTGGACTAACAGCGTCTCATCGTTACCAAGCGCTTTGAGCGATCTGACAATTGCCTCGTACGCCGGCCAATTACGCGCGGCGCGGCCGGATCCACCATAGATTATCAGTTCGCGCGGGTTTTCGGCGACTTCCGGATCAAGATTATTGTTGAGCATGCGAAGGGCGGCTTCCTGCGCCCAACCCTTGCAGGACATCTTCATACCGCGAGCGGCTTTCACAACTTTCGGGGGCATTCATATCTCCTTACAACCGTTATCATAACCGCGAATATAGTTGGCCAAGCCCAGCGAGTCAAATAGTCGTTTTTGGTTGCCAGACGACAACTTGCGCAATAAGGTGAGTTCATGATCGAGCGAATTGAGGGCAACCGGATCAACCTGCGGCGGATTAAGCGTTCCGATGCCGAGGTTTTGGCGGCGCGGATCAACGACATCACCATAGCCCGGAATACGTTTATCCCGCATCCGTACGGTGTGAAAAACGCCCACGAGTTTATCAAGAAATCACATCAACAGTGGCAAAAAGGGAACAGCTACACACTGATGATCGAAGAACCGGCCGATGGCTCGGTAATTGGCTGTGTCGGCTTGGATAATGTCAGCAAGAAACACCGTAACTGCGAAGCCGGGTACTGGCTGTGGAAAAAGTATCGAAGTCAGGGCATCATGAACGAGGCGGTTAATCTGGCGCTTGGGTTCGCTTTTCGGGAGTTGAAGCTGGTTCGGGTACACGCGTATGTGATGGCGGTCGCGCAGGGACCGTTGAAATGCGGGTTCCAGCAGGAGGGGTTGTTGCGTAAGCGGATCAAACACCGTGGCCGCTGGCGAGATTTGTTGTTGTACTCGATTTTGCGGGAGGAGTGGGGAGTGAGTATCAAGAAAACCAGGTTGCTATTTATTGAATAATGATTTATCAGTATGAGGCGTACAAGGTGCAAGTCTATTATGGATGAGCCTATTCGGGAGTTATGTATGGATGTACACTGCAAACAGATATTCGAGTTGCGCCATAAACCGGACTCAACGAGGTTGGATTTCAAGGGGTTGTGGGCAAAGACGATTTCGGAAACGCTGGGATTCGGGGACTGGAACATAAATGACAATGAGATTACGGTAATAGCCAAAGAGATACGCTGAGCCACTCACCGGAATAAGTTGAAAGGTTAACAATATGGTAGTAGAACAACCTTCTGATTCAGTTGGCAAAACAGCACCATACCCTCTAAAGACGCGTATCGTAGGCTATCTGTATTTTATTCACTCTTCGCTAGCAACAGCGTTGCTAACGCTGATGGCTAGTGGGATGTTTGGACTTGGCCCTTGGGAGTTGACTATTCTCAGTCTCCCCTTATGGATTATTGGACCAGTCTCCCTCGTTATTGATTACCGATTTCTCGCTGTACGAGAGCTAACGACATTCAATATGTTTGTCTACATGATACGTGCGCACGTAGTCCTCGGTAGTTTCCTCGGTGGGATACCCTGCATATTTCACTGGTTTGTGCTACAGAAAGTCAAGGAATACAGAACCGACATCTATTGGGAGCTACTTGACCCCGATAGGAAGGCGCAAAGGGAGGCTCAACAACTCTACGAGATGGCGATCGGTCTTGAGGTGAGTGGAGAGCTTGTTGAGGCCATGCATCATCACAAGGAGTTGGTAAAACGTTTTGGTCATCTTGCTCTTGCCAAAGACTCACAAAGTTGTGTTGATTCGATAAAACATAAGCTTTCCGGGAAGAAGAACGGTAGCCGCTAACTCACCGGAAACCTGCTGTGCAGGATAGCGCCACGATTTGAAATTTGTCAACTCTGATAGAGGAGATTGTCATGCCGGATTGGTTACGATGGATAGCGGTTTTACCGGCGGCACTATTGGCAACGATTTTGTCCGCCTTTCCTCTCCACTTCGTACTATACCAGACTCTTACCGGATCAGGTATAGTTGACCCATATCCCGAAACACCAGAGCGTGTACTACTTCCTCTTGTAGCCTCTATGGCGTTTATATGGGTAGGAGCAAATGTGGCTCCGAGTCACAAGCTCAAGGTTGCTACTTCCCTGCTCGTTCCGTGGCTCCTCTTGCTGGTGAGTGCTGTCGTCATGGCTCTTAACAGCTCCAACCTATGGGGTATGCAGTTTAGTTCCGAAGAGATCGGTCTTCCCACCGTTTTGTCGATTTTCGGTGCCATCGCCGGACTATACATCGTCCGAAAGCAGAACCAGTTTACTAATTGAGGCATCTTTCTTAGGTCAACCATCTCACCTTTTGCGAGAAGCGAGTGGACATGAGCCCTCCGCCTTCGCGGATGTGACGGGAAAAGCTGAGGTGACAGAAAACCGTAGGTCGGGTTGCTTGCAACCTGACAGTATCAAGCGGAAGACCCGACAAACCAGC
>JAGGTI010000009.1 GCA_021163775.1 Candidatus Zixiibacteriota bacterium | reverse complement strand
CCGCCACCGAAGTCGCGCATGAAGGCACGCAGAGCATCACCGAGATCAAACCCGCCGAAGCCACCTCCGAAACCTCCTCCGCCAAATCCGCCCCCCTGCCCCAGACCGGCATGACCATACTGATCATACATTTGACGTTTCTGAGGATCCTTCAGAATCTCATACGCCTCAGTGGCTTCTTTGAATTTATCTTCAGCGGAAGAATCACCCGGATTTCTATCCGGGTGATACTTCATTGCCCGTTTGCGGTACGCCGATTTGATTGCACTACCGTCCGCACCCCGGTCAAGACCTAAGATTTCATAATAGTCGCGTTTGGACATCAATACCTACTTCTTTTCATCATCCACTACTTCGAAATCGGCATCAACAGCTCCGTCCTGGCCCACATCCTCAGTCGATCCGGTCGTATCAGCTCCTGGTGGCGGTCCGCCTGCTTCCGATCCAGCCTGATCACCGGCCGCCTGTTGCGATGCCTTGTACATCTCCTCAGCCAGTTTGTGAGCCGCCTGCTCGACTTTATCACGAGCCGCCTTGATAACCTCAACCGATTCTCCACCAAGCGCCGACTTAAGTTCTTCAATCGCCGTCTCAATCGCTTTCCGGTCATCATCAGAAACCTTATCGCCATTCTCCTTTAGGGTTTTCTCGGTCATGTAGGCCATCTGGTCACCCTCGTTGCGAGCCTGGACAAGTTCGGCTTTCTGCTTGTCTTCCTCGGCGAATTTCTCAGAATCATCAACCATGCGCTGGATTTCGGCTTCGCTCATACCGGATGAAACCTCAATCTTGATCGACTGTTCCTTGCCGGTAGCCATATCCTTGGCTGAGACATTCACAATACCGTTGGCATCGATATTAAACGTTACCTCAATCTGAGGCAGGCCGCGTGGTGCCGGCGAAATACCAACCAGATCAAACTTACCCAGCGTGCGATTGTGCAGTGCCTCAGTCCTTTCACCCTGAAGGACATGAATACTCACCGATGGTTGATTGTCGGAGGCGGTCGAGAATATCTGTGACTTCTTGGTCGGGATAGTTGTGTTACGCTCGATTAGTTTGGTCATAACACCGCCCAGCGTCTCAATTCCGAGTGACAGCGGAGTCACATCAAGCAACACCACATCTTCTACATCACCAGCCAAGACTCCACCCTGAATAGCGGCACCAATGGCGACCACTTCATCCGGATTAACACCCTTGTGTGGGTCTTTGCCAAACAGCTCTTTGACAATTTCTGTGACCTTGGGCATACGGGTCATCCCGCCTACCAACACAACTTCATCAATCTCACCGGCGGAGAGTTTGGCATCAGATAGAGCCGCGCGACACGGTTCTACCGTCCGCTGAATTAGATCATCGGTCAACTGTTCAAAAGCCGCACGAGTAAGAGTCAGATCAAGATGCTTCGGACCAGCTTGATCGGCCGTGATAAAGGGCAGATTGATATTGGTCTGCATCGACGATGACAGTTCAATCTTGGCTTTCTCTGCCGCTTCCTTCAAGCGCTGTAGAGCCATCTTATCCTTCCTGAGGTCGATACCCTGCGCCTTGAGGAACTCGTCGGCCATCCAATCAATAACAGCCTGATCGAAATCATCGCCGCCCAGATGAGTATCACCGTTGGTGGAACGAACTTCAAAGACACCATCACCGATTTCAAGAATAGAGATGTCAAAAGTACCACCACCCAAATCATAGACTGCGATCTTCTGGCTATCTTTCTTTTGAAGCCCGTAAGACAGCGAGGCCGCGGTTGGTTCGTTGATGATACGCAGTACGTCCAGCCCGGCGATACGACCAGCATCCTTGGTGGCCTGACGCTGGGAATCGTTAAAATAAGCAGGAACTGTAATCACCGCCTGGGTGACTTCTTCACCTAAGTAACTCTCAGCCGCTTTCTTCAGATACTGAAGAATCATACCGGAAATTTCCGGCGGAGTCATTTTCTTGCCCGCGACATCTACTACTACATTACCGGAGTTATCGCTGACCACAGCATACGGTACAATTTTCTCTTCGGACGATACCTCATCATGTCGCCGTCCCATGAACCGTTTGATTGAGAAAATAGTATTCTCCGGATTGGTCACCGCCTGCCGTTTGGCCGGTGCTCCAACCAGTCGCTCGCCTTCCTTGGTAAACGCCGCCACCGATGGGGTCGTGCGGGCACCTTCAAGGTTGGGGATAACAACCGGTTCCTTACCCTCCAGGACGGCCACACATGAGTTGGTCGTTCCGAGGTCGATTCCAATTACTTTACCCATTTTTCATCTCTCCTTCTTATCTAATTACAACTATCATAATTGCTGTTATCAATCTAACCAAATTACGTTTGGCTAATTGTCTTCAGTCACCGAGTCATCAGTGGTTTGCGGTTGACTGACCGCCACCCGGGCGTGACGCAACACTCGGTCGCCAATCATATACCCTTTGCGTATTTCAGTTACTACAATACCTTCATCATATTTGTCCGAAGCAACCTGCATCAGGGCTTCGTGATAAGCGGCGTCAAACGGATGACCTACCGCTTCAATCGGCTTGACTTCATAGCGGGCCAACAAGTCAAGCATCTGCTGATATATTAGCGTCGTGCCTTCCTGCAATGCCGCCTTGGGGTTATCTTCCTCAGCATTGCCTCCGGGGACGTGTTCAAGAGCGCGCTCCAGGTTATCAAGTACATCAAGGAACTCGCCCAACAACCGATCATTCGCCGTCCGAACCACAGTCTCAAACTGACGCGCCATCCGCTTGCGGTGATTGTCCATATCGGCCAGCACCCGCAACTTTTGGTCTTCCAGCTCGGTAATTTGAGCCTGCAACTGTTGCACCGGATCGATTTCTTCCTCGACCACAGGCTCAACAGATTCATCAGGCTCAACAGATTCGTCAGACTCAACAGATTCGTCAGACTCAACAGATTCGTCAGCCTCGCCATCGCCGACTGGAATCTCTATCTCAATTGAGTTAGAGGCATCAGATTCGTTCTCAGTCACCGACACTTCCGGCGTCTCGTTCTCTTTTTTTTCTTTTTTTTCTTTTTTCACCTTAGTCATCACAAATTCATTCTTCTGTTCTATTGATACCGGCCAACAGGTCAGTGATTGACCGGGCCGCATATTTTACAATTGAAACCGCCTTGCCATACGGCAGTCTGGTTGGACCAATAATACCAACCGAACCAGAGATATTCCCGACTCGATACGAAGCGGTCACCAACGAACAGTTGATTATCTCGTTGATCGAATGCTCGTGCCCTATCGTAATAATCAACCCCTCATCGTGCGCCTGACTGATAAAGTCGGAGAGAACCTTTCCATCTTCTATAATCTTGAGCATCGAAGATAAACGTGTCAGGTCACTGAACTCCGGCTTAGTAAACAGATTGTCGGTACCGGCAATCGTGATATCCTCGGAACTGTCTTCAGTCCAAATCTTATCCTTGGAATCAATCACTACTTTAAGCAAACGCCCGTGGCTAGTGACATCCGCCAAACGTTCTGACAGAGTATCACGGATATCGGATAGCGACAAACCACGTAGCCGTTCGTTTAGAAGAGCCTCAACCTGAAGTACTGAGTCATCACGTAGCGAGGTTTCCACCTCCAAAATCAGCGAGCGAACCAAGCCTGACCGCACAACCACCACGACCATCAAACGCCCATCAGCCACAGGGATCAGACGCAGGTCTTTGAGAATACCCACTTCGAATCTCGGTGCAATGGTCAAACCGAGTTGGCTGGTAATATCACCAAGAACCCGAGCGGTCTGACCAAGAATCTCCCGAATTCCACTGCCATCACGAAGCATTCCCTGACGGATTACTTGTTTCTCTTCAGCAGATAACGTTTCTGGCCTGAGAAGAAGATCGACATAGACTCGGTAACCAATATCAGTCGGCACCCGTCCGGCCGATGTATACGGTTGCTCAACAAGTCCGAGTTCTTCAAGGTCCTGTAGCGTATTACGAATGGTAGCCGACGACAACCCCATATCGAACTTGTTGGCGATTGCACGAGAACCAACCGGACCGGCGGTTGTGATATAGTGATTGATGAGATTCGCGAGAACCTGTTTTTCACGTTCCGTCAGACTTTCAAACGCCACAACGACTTCTGCCACCTTTCTCGCAAACTGCCACATTGGCAGTCATTCTGCCATGTCTGCGTATATGTAACACATACTTTAACATTCGTCAAGTCTAAATGGTTCCTTAATAGCCAGTTCGGAAGATTTTTTTACGCCTGAAGATTGGCTGAATTTGCCGTAAAGGACACGGGCCGATCGCGAATTTCACGACCGGCCCATAGGAAGAACTACAGAGGATTTGCTAAAAAATGAACCTATCGTTTTCCACTCTTATCGTTTTTCTTACTCTTTGAGGGGTTGGCCTTCTTCTTGGATGAAGGCTGTGATTTCTTTTCAACCTGCTTGCTGTCACTCTTTGAGGCCGGCTTAGACTTCTTGCTACTCACTTTCGCCTTGCTTGAGCTGGTTTTACCCGAAGATTTGCGCTTCTCAACTTTTGGCGCTTTCTTCGAGGAGGAGCTACTCTTGCCCGATTTGACACTTCCGCTGGTTTTGCGTTGCGATGAAGTATTACCCGATTTCTTGCGAGTCATTGTTGTGGAACTGGATTTCTTGCTACCACTGCGATCCTGACCGATCGAGCCGCTCGACCCGGAAGACTTGGTCGACTTCCGGCTTGAGCCGGACTGCTCAATCCGGGTACTGCCGGTTGAAGTCTTGCCCTTGGAACTGCGCCGACTCGATTCGTAATTGGTGCTCGAGTTGGTCCGATCGGTACTGCCTTGACGACTCCGTTTCTTGGTTGGAAATACAGCAGTAGAAGCATCGGTTTCGTAACCCCGTTGGGTTTTGACAATCTTGGTAGATCCACGCACGTACTTCTTGGGGATCGACTCGAATATTGTCTCGTTCACCTTCACTTTGCTCGAACCCGAACGAGTACCCTTGGTCATGGTGGTGCCACTTTTAGCAATAGCGGTTGCTATCGACTGCCTCCGAGACTCAAAATTCGGGTAGCCGGACCGGACTGGATTACGGTAGCCGACAGTGCGCACTTCCTTGTATTTCGACTTCACGGTTGGACTAGTCTGAATAATAGTCTTGTTAAACACGACCGTATTGTAGCGACTGACATGGAAATCGTGCTCCCAACCATAACCATAGCGATCGTAGATTGTGATCGTATGCCAGCCGACGGCTATCCGTGGGACATACAGCGGCGCACAACCCCAATAGATACCGTTGACATAGATCGATGCCCCCCAGGAGTAGTCGATGTAACAGTTGCCATAGACGGTCCAGGAGGGATAGATCGGTCGATAGATCGGCCGGAAATAATTCTGTTCCCACTCGTTAACGTAGATCACGGCCCGATCATAGGCGAACCGCTGACCCTGGTACCGCAAAAAGTAGTTAGCGTTGATCCAATCCATAAACTCATTACTATCATCCCAGTCATCGACCAGTTCCGGTCCGTGGTACCAATCGGGGATCGGAAACCGCTCACGAGAGGCGATGATCTGAACATGCTCAAAACCTTCCGGCCCTGAGACGACCAAATCATAGTCATCTTCGCCACCCGGCAAACTATAGGTCACCCCGCCGTGTACAAAGTTATCCTCGCCTGGATGGGTCGGAAACAGCAGATTGACTCGACCCCGGGTATCGATAGAGTACAGTGCCACAAAAGCGTCCCGGTTAGCTCTAAAATGGATGACAATATTGTCACCTTCGTAGTATTCACCATCGCTGTGACCAGTCCATACCTCTATGTCCAGGTAGCGGTCGATCTTAGCTATGTCGTAGTTTTCATAGTCTCGGGCAGGAGCTATCGACTGAGCCGACACCGCGATCGCGCCGGCAGTGAGCATCAGGCTCCACACCAAACCGGTAATTATCATCTTGCGTAACATCGCTTCACACTCCTTACAAAAAGTTATCTATTTCAACAACTGCGTTGTTTTGCCAGGTTTCGGAGCCGGATATTCATCGTCGTGCTCAGGACGCACCAGTGGTGCCAGTTCCAGGTTGGATACATCGGTTTGATATCCCCAGGTGAACGAAAAAGCACCTGAGACAGTCATAGAATTTATTCTGATCTTGGCATAATGGTCATCGTTGGTCCAAACCACATAGGTATGACCGACAATCGCCTCTACATATCCCAAACGAGACCAGCCATCGAGAGGAGCATAAGATATCTCATCGAAATCCTCGGTATAGCCGAGATCCTGGATATCAGTCAGATCGTCACCAGCATTGATATAGGGGAACCAAGTGGTGTCAAATCCGTCCACATCGAAAGTCCGGTCGATCCAGATGTCAGCCGCTGGCGAGGTCCAGTCGAGCACCGAAGCGGTGGCCAGATTGAAACCGGCCGATCCGGACACAAAATCGTTGGGGAACAAAGTAGCTTGTCCTTCCGGACGCGGTGTGTCGAAAACATTCTCGGCCGACAGCTCCGACTCTTGTCCGGCATTATCAATCGCCGTCAAGGCATACCAGTAAGTGACACCGTTGATCCGACCGTAGTCGGCATATTCATAGATAATCAGGTCGAGGTTCGGATTAGATACCGCACTGACATTAGAAATAGCAACATACCCGGTCAGCTCGTCAAGCGAACGGTAGACAACGTAATGATCAACATCGTTCTCGTAAATGCCGTTGAAATACACCCAGACCACGCCGTCACCAGTAACCGAGAACACGCCTTGCGGTGTGGCGGGCACCGGGTCGCTATCGACAATGATAGTATCTTCATTGTCACAACCAAACAGCCCGAAAACCATAAAAGCCAATAAAGCTAGAATCGTTAGAACCTGTGTCGTGAGCTTAGTCATTTTCTTCATCTCCATTATCAAAATCCGTTTTGCATCTATCTGATATTATACAAATGCTGTGCCGATAACCCTAAGCGCCTGTCACGTCACAAGTTCGGCCGATACGCCAACACTATTAGACACCATTGATGCACAATATTTGTGCGGCCCATAACTCAGGCGCACATTTTTTGTTACAAGATATTACCAGGCAATTGTCAGGTTGCAAGCAACCGTGACCTACGAATTTTCTTCTCCATCACACCCGCCTCTTTTCGTCACACCCGCCTCTTTTCGTCACATCCGCGTAGGCGGATGCCTATGTCTACTCGCTTTCGCAGAATAACCGTAGAGCCACATTATGTATGGTGCTGTTTAATGAAATTGAAGTGGGGAAATTCGTATGATTCGGCGTTTCAACCGAGAGTGGTAAGTCTTGTTTTCTGCGATGATTGGTGGCCATAGATTCCCGACTACTCGGGAATGACTTGGTAAATAGGAATGACAATCCAGCAAATGCGGACATCTGCCGAACACAAGACAAACTCCAGTGGTTTTGAATCCTCCTCAAATGGAGGATTCAAAGACGGATTCGCCCTGCTATGCTACCGGTGAGTCAGAAAGGCCTGGTAAGGCCGTATTCTTTTATTTTAGCTCGAAGGGTATTGCGGTGGATTCCCAACTTCTCAGCCGTGGTACCTATATTCCAACCCAACCGATTCAGGCAGAACTCTATATGCTCACACTCTACCTCGGCGATCGGTCGAATTTGCCCCATTGCGGTCGAAGGCGCGGAACTGGCCAGACCAGCAAAATCGGCGACAGTCAACACTTCGGCACGAGTCAGAATAATAGCCCGTTCAATTACATTTTCCAGCTCTCGCACATTGCCCGGCCAATGATAAGCCGTGAGCGTCGCGGCCGCACTGCTATCCAGACCCTTGATATTCTTGCCAATCTTGCGTGCGTATTTCTCCACAAATTTTTCTGCCAGAAGGAGGATGTCACCCGCCCGCTCGGTCAGTGGCGGCAGGTGGACATTGACCACATTGAGGCGATAGTATAGATCTTCGCGCAGACTACCGTCTTTGATCATCTTATCCACGTCACGGTTGGTAGCGGCAATCAAGCGGATATCCAGTTTGATCTCCTTGACCGAGCCAAGTCGTTCAACACTGCGTTCCTCCAGCACCCGTAACAATTTGACCTGCATCGTCAGCGGCATTTCCCCTATTTCATCAAGAAAGAACGTGCCGCCGTGTGCCAGTTCGAACCGTCCCTGTCGGGTACGATCGGCCCCGGTAAATGCGCCTTTTTCATGCCCAAATAGTTCCGACTCCAGTAGCGTCTCAGGAAACGCGGCGCAGTTGATAGCCACCAATCGTTTGTCGGCCCGAGGCGACAAGGAATGAATTGCCCGCGCTACCAGTTCCTTGCCGGTACCCGATGGGCCGGTGATCAGGACAGTGGCGTCACGTGGCGCCACCAATGAGATCATCTCTTTCACTTTTTGAATCGCAGGAGATTCACCGACCAGCTCATTATCAGGAAAATAATCGTCAAGTCGCTCGCTCATCACGCGATTATCAACCACCAACCGATTCTGGGCCGCCGCTTTTTCCAGCACGAGTAAAAGCTCATCAAGGTCTTCGACTGGCTTGGTCAGATAGTCATAAGCACCGGTGCGCATCGCAGACACTGCTGATTCGACCGACCCGAAAGCTGTCAGCATAATAACCTGAATGAACGGATTGATGCCTCTCAGCTTTTCCAAAAGCTCCACCCCGGACATCCCCGGCATTTTCATATCAACGATAGCCAAAGGCGCGAAAATCTCCAGGTATGCATCCAGGGCGGCCTGACCATTATCAGCTTCGGCTACCTGGTAGCCGTGCGAAGTGAGAAACCCGGCCAGTAGCTCGCGCTGTCCGGCCTCGTCATCAACCAGTAGAATCTTTTCGCAGGACATAATTTAATCTACTCGGCGGCATCTAATCGAACAACAAAAAAGCCCATCGTATAGACGGGCTTAAAAGCATATTGAATTATGTTTCAGCGGTTATTCGTCAGAACCAAAGAAGACCTTGATCCCGGCATGAATATCAAGCACCGCGGCTGTTTCACCAAACGTGTATTCTTCGCCTTCATAGTTACTGATGACATCACTGGTTAACGCCGTCCGGTACGCGGCCTCCAAATACAGACCACCATAATCATGGGTGTAATAGAACAGACCACCACCAAAGCTAAACGATAACCCGGGATGATAAGACAACTCCCGATATTCAAAAGCACCATTGTCAATATTGGGATCCATAACCCGAGTCGTGAACTTGACAACATCAACCCCAACCTGCCCCTTAACATACGGCATCAGGTTGGACTCACCCTGAAAATAGTATTTCAAGTAGGCCGCAGGACCGATCATCTGATGATTCATCGTAGCGACCGCTGGCTCATCACTGTCAATACCGAACTGCGCGTAAGTGACGTTGAGCCCAACAACCAGACTTCTCGTAAGGAAATGCCCAACATCAAAACCTATATCCCAACCGGACTTGGCTCCTAATTCTTCAGAGCCAGTTATGTCGTTGGAAATAGTCCAATCGGACAGGCCACCCATTGGAATCGCCCCACCGCCGTAAATGGCGAACTCCATGAAGTCCTTCTCGAACTCTTCTTCGTCATCCTGTGCCATCACGCCAGCACTCATCACAAATATTAGTGATACAACCAGAAACCAGGAGAACATCTTCATTGCCGTAACCTCTAACGCAAAATTAGATTGCCATTTCATTAGTCGTGTCATGTGATCCACCCGGACCAACATAGCTCCGATAAAGCGCCAAGATAATCAATGCTAAGACGGCTTGTCAATAGATTATGTCCATCGGGATATTACCTTCCCGACCACCAATTCCTGGATTTGGTCGATTGGCTGGTCTGCTGACAAACCTATCTAAACTGTTTTGCGAGACCTATTACAGCGATATCGATATAAATTTGGCTCTTTCATCAAGCCATTGGGCAGGAATCCCAAAAAACGGTTGTATTCCATACCCATTCGTATATAATTGTCTACCTTAACGAGTTATGGTTGTTGAATTATGAAAATACTTATTATTGGCTCGGGCGGTCGTGAGCACGCACTGGCCTGGAAACTAAAGCAGTCCAAGAAGGTTCAAAAGGTATATTGCGCCCCCGGTAACGCTGGAATGATGCGTATTGCCAAATGTGTCAATATCCAGGCGACCGATATCGCCAGTCTGGCTGACTTCGCCTCCAGTTCCAACATCAATCTTACTATCGTTGGGCCGGAACAACCACTGGCAATGGGGATTGCCGACGAATTCAAGCGTCGCCGCCTGAAAGTCTTTGGTCCTGAGAAACTTGGCGCACAGCTGGAAAGTAGCAAAGTCTTCGCCAAACAGTTCATGCAGAAATATCATATCCCCACTGCCGCTTTCAAGGTTTTTGACAACCTGACTGAAGCGGTCGGTTTCTGCAAAGGTATTGACTTCCCGACCGTTATCAAGGTCGATGGCCTCGCGGCCGGCAAAGGTGTCATGATTGCGCGTAATCTCGATGAAGCTTCGCGCTACCTTGAACAGATTTTCACTCAAAAGAAATTCGGTGAAGCCGGTATTCAGGTGGTGATCGAATCCTGCCTGGAAGGACAGGAAGTCTCGGTTATGATAGTCACCGATGGCAAGAGCTATGCTCCCCTGCTCCCCAGTCAGGATCACAAGCAGATATTCGAAGGGGACAAAGGACCTAATACTGGTGGTATGGGGGCTATCTGCCCGGTCGATTTCATCACTGAGCGAGTCATGGACCAGATCAAGCAATTTGTCCTGGAACCAACTATAGCTGGTTTGCGAAAAGAGAACATTCCATATCGTGGTGTAATCTACGCCGGATTGATGCTGACCGAATCGGGCCCTAAAGTCCTGGAATACAATTGCCGTTTTGGCGACCCTGAAACTCAGGCGGTACTACCAATGCTTAAATCAGACCTGCTTGAGGTTATGCGTGCGGTGGTTGATGGACGGCTTGATAAGGCTCGTAAACTCGATTGGCGAAAAGGCTCAGCAACCTGTGTGATTATTGCCTCAAAAGGATATCCTGGCAAGTACAAGACTGGTCAGCGTATTACCGGACTTCAGAACATCCGCGAAGACGGCGCCTATGTTTTCCATTCTGGTACCCGCAAGGATAATAATCAATGGGTCACTGCTGGAGGTCGAGTATTAGGCGTAATGGGCATGAGTGGCAATCTCAAGGATGCCCTCGCCAAAGTATATAGAATAGTAAAGCGGATTCGGTTCGATGGTGCCTACCACCGGCGCGATATTGGATTCCGAGTTCTTGATACGCAGAAGAAAGGGAATCATGCCTAAAACCCTGATTATTATTGGCTCCAAATCAGATCAGGATTATGCCGACAAATGCTATTCACAATTACAAGCTCTTGGCATTGAGTCTGCTATTGAAATATCCTCGGCGCACAGGCACCCAAAACGGACCGCCCAATTGGCGCGCGAGGCCGAAAAAAACGGATTTGAGGTAGTTATTGCTATGGCCGGTCTGGCCGCCGCCCTTCCAGGGGTTGCCGCGGCTCATACCAATCTACCTGTTATTGGTGTCCCAATTCCGGCCGCTTTGGGTGGACTGGACTCTCTGCTGGCAATCGCCCAGATGCCCCCCGGTATACCGGTGGCCACAGTAGCGATTGGTTCCCCAGGTGCCAAAAACGCCGCAGTTTTGGCCGCCCGAATACTGGCCTTGAAATATGATGAAGTAAAAACAGCCCTCAAGAAACATCGCGAATCATTATAGACTTGTTTGGATCAAACTGATAATCGAAACGTATTATACTATAGATATACAGATGAAAGGAGAAGCTATGGTTCGTTCAGCCCAAACTTCGCTTATGCTCGTACTGACTATCATCCTTGCGCTGGGAACAGTTCCTATCTTTGCCCAGGATGACACCAACGCCACCAAGGAAGCCTACAACGAAGGTCTCTCGCAAATGCAACAGGGAAACCTTCAGATGGCTGAGACTATGTTCAAGACAGCTATCGACAGAGATCCGAACTATGTCGATGCCCACCTGAACCTCGGTGTAGTCTATTTCCAAAACAAGCAGTATGACGAAGCACTGGAACAGTTCAAAAGAGTAGTAGAGATTGACCCTAAATCGGTCGATGGTTTCGCCAACTTGGGCCGTGTAGAGAATAAGCTAAGGCGACGCGCCGAGGCCGAGGTCGCTTTTGAGTCGGCCCTGGCCATTGAACCGGAGAACACCGAGATACTCAAAGAACTTGGCAAAGTGCGTTACATCAGGAAAAAGTACGCTGAGGCGGCCGGTCATCTGCAAAAATGTCACGAAGTCGGTGGCGGTGATCAGACGACCCACTATTACCTTGGCAAAGCCTACCAAAAAATGGACCAACTTGCTGATGCCATTGCTTCTTTCAAGAAGGCACTGGAACTAAATTCTAACTACTACGGCGCGCATTTCGCGCTTGGTCAGATATATCTGGGACAGGAGAAATACTCCAAAGCGGCAAGATCGTTCAAGGCCGCTATGAAGGCCAATCCGAAGAAACCCAAGGCCGCTTACAACTATGCGGTCGCTATGGAATCACAAGACTCAGAGAATATTGACGACAACATTGGCAATTGGAATGCTTATATTAAGCGGGCGAAGAATGACGTTAAGGAGAAGAACAGCGTCGCCATCGCCCAGCAACACGTCAAAGATCTCCAAGAGCGCAAAGAAAAACTACAATACGAATAGTAACACGCTACGGATCATATCAGACAGAAAGCCCTGGTTCAGACCGGGGTTTTTTGTGGTTCTTGTGTGATTGTGGCGGGGATGTATTCATATTTGAAGTAGATCACGGTTGCTTCTATGTGCCGTCGGGCGACTCTGCCCGACGCTCGGTAATTCTTGTAGGTCACACCTACTCGGGGCGTGACACATAAAACGTCAGGCCTCAAGTGGGTCCAATAAGTCACAGTGAGCTTGTCAAAATGTGAGACCGCATAAAGCAGGAGAGGCTTTGATAGGCTCACCCTGACTTAATTGTAGCGTTTTGTGCGTGGTGTACGCCCACGTGCGCCACGAGGCTCTGGGACAAGTATTGTAGGTTGAAACCAGCCGCTTTGGGCGGTTTCGACATTCCGTGGGCGGCAGATATCCTTGCCCCCGAAAGAACCGTCAGGCAGAATCGCCTGACGGCACAGAAAGCTCAGGGCAGGCTGAGTTTCACCTCTTACTGACGACAGACAGGACATCTGCCAGACACTGAACTTTCAACAATAAGCAATAATAAAACCCCACGGAGGCAATCAACAACCGCAGGGCTTGAGGCACTAAGACCTACAGGGGAATTCTACTTCACAAAAACTGCCCGCGCGAAATCTTCCCAATCTACATATACGTCGTCGCCATTATCTTCGATAATAATGATACCTTTATTGTCGCCATCCACATCGTTCGAACCACCCAGCGTAAAAACACGACCGTCTGAAACGGTGATATCACATGTCCGCCGCGAGTTCTTTTCGATCTCTTTGATCAAACCGAATTCTATCTCATACTCATTATCGCGATGGTCACCGTCGAGAATCTCCCAGGTGTACTGTTCATCGTCGTCCCAGCATATCTCGCCAGTGTATTTGTCGCCATCCTCAGTATAAACAGTACCTTTAATTTTCTTGCCACCGTCGAAAGCCGAATATGGCACCGATCGCGGTGCTTTCTTAAACTCAATCTTGTCGAACTCATCCCACTCTACCCGAATCTGCCCAAACGCAGGATCGGAAATAATAATACCGCGGTTATCGTCGTCAACGTCATTCGAGCCGCGCAACAACATCTTATCACCGCTCTTCAAGACTACTTCGGCACCGCTGGAAGAGTATCGGGCGATTGATGCGATCTTACCAAATCGAATTTTCCGTGAGCGTCGCTTCTCATCACCGTCAAGAACATCGTTCTCGAACAACTCGTCGACATCCCAACAGACAAAACCGGTAAACTCATCACCCCGACGCGTGGTCAGAGTGCCGTAAAGCCGTTCACCAAAGCTGGAGGGTTCATCGTTGTCGGCCTCGGAGAATTCAATAATTTCGATATCGTCCCAGGTGAATTCAATCTCTCCCTCATCAACGTCTTCAATCACAATTTCGCGAATTGAACTGCCGATGTCAGTAGAGCCGTTGTAGAACTCAACCTCGTTTCCTGATTTCAGAACCAGCAAAGCCCGATCATCATCAAGCACTTCAAGCCGGCTGATGTGACCAAATCGTATACCCGACTGGGCATTTGAAGACGAGAAGTAGATATTGCTCGAACCACCTATGTTGATTCCAAACAAATTGATATTAGACCGTTGACTGCGATAACTGCGCCGCTTTGATCTACGGCGATCAGTGTCACGATCATCCCGATCACGGGTGCCATCAAGGATATCCACCCAGGAACCTTCATTCTTGTCCCACCGAATAAGGCCTTCAAACGTTTCACCGTCAACGGTTTCGATCTCCCCATAGATCCGACCGCTGTTGTCAGCCTGTACAGCGAAAGCGAAAGCGACAATCAAAGTCGCCGATCCGAGAAGTATTTTTACCAATTTCATATAGCCTCCAACTCGTTGCATTTCCACTGATTACCTTTACGAGAGAAGGCGTAAAAGGGTTGCCTTGAATTATAGTTTTCTGGGAAATCAGGTTAAGACAGTGATCTTCAAAACTATTTCACCAGCATCATTTTTCGTACCAGTGAAGTATTTCCGGTCCGTATTCGGTAAAAGTAGATTCCGGATGGAGCTGAAACGCCGCTTGCGTACTTACCATCCCACATAACCTTATGGTTGCCTGCTGGAAGTGTTTCTTTAAGTAGCAGGCGAATCCGCTGACCCAGGATATTGAAAACTTCCAACTCGATATCAGAGCGTGTCGGCAGACCGAACTCAATCGTTGTTTGAGGGTTAAACGGGTTGGGATAATTCTGAGATAGAGTGTATTCAAGCGGCAGAAGAATCGGTGAGAGGTCATCAACCGCGGTCGCCTCTTCAACCCGGATCTCCCCCGGTATGGTCTCCGGGTGCAAACGACTGCCCGATGGCGTCACCAGCACCACAGCAAGATCGGAATCGGATGGCTCACCTACATCGAACAGGCCATAATTCGAGCCAGCCGTGAAATGGACCCAGCCAAGATCAACACTGCCCGGCATAACGAGACTGTCAGGTTCGAACCCGACTAAACTCAGGTTCACGACACCCCGCACAGGGTCAATACTGTAGTCAGTCATGAGTGAGCTTGCCAATCCATCTACAAAGCACACAGAATCAATAGTCATCAGATCGGGATCATAGCTCAAAGGCAGGTGCAGTTCGGCTGCGGTGTCGGTCATCTGAATATGAACCGCGAACGAATCAACTGCCAAAGGTTCAGTAAGAATATCGCTGATAGTCACTGTGTCTGAGCCAGGGATCAGATAATCGAGCACGACATCAAACCGTTCGACTGGATGGAACGCACTGCTGTCAGTAATATCTATCCAGGACAGATGCAAACCTGGTGAGAACCCGGCGGTATCAAAAGTCAGATTGATCGGGTCATTATCAATACCAGCCGCACGGTCAAGCTGGAGCCAGGTATCACCAGGGTCAGCAATCCAGGCGAGTTGTTCCACTCCAACGTTGGTTACTTGAAGGGAGAAATTCTGACCGGCCGGGTCTTCGGTCGCTATCGACAGGTTTGGCGGAACCAGCCGAATGTACGGTTGATTGTCTACCGCTTCGACATTAATCCAAACCGTATCGGGCGAGTTAACAGCATCGGGGGCAATAATCTCGAAATATCCGTTAGTGTTACCTGATGGCAGAGACAGACCGTTCACCCAAACTGCCAGAGTCGCACTGTTAGTGCCGCTGACAGGTTCGACAGTAAGCCAGTCGAGTGATTCGGCTATCGTCCAGTTCAGGTCACCTGCTCCCTCATTTGATATTGAACACAACTGTTGGGCAGAATCGATCATCCCACTGTACACTAAAAAACTGAGAGTGTCGCTACCAACATCAAGAATTGGAGCGATAACATCAAGACGCACCGATATCTGCACCGTAGAATCATCATTATCAATATCATATAGTGTCAGGGCACCTATGTAGGTTCCAAACGGAAGCGTATCGGTGGTAATCGCCACGGAAATGGTCGCTGGGGTCATTCCACCCGATGGGGTAACCTCGAACCAGTCATGGGAGGCAAGCAACGTAAAGTCGAGCGAGTTGTAGCCATAATGATCTATCGTCAATTCCTGTGGAACAGGTGTCCCTTCACCCCGAAGCATCTCAAATCGGAGCGCGGTCGGGCTGGGAACCAGGGTAGGATCGTTGTAACGGGTAATTGAAGCGTAAATGTCGTAATTACCATTGCGTTTATCAGCCCAGGTAATGTAGCGGTAACGGCCATCAAGTGCTACATCGGCATGAAATTGAGCCGAGTCCGCTTCGCTGTTGGCTTGGAAATTAACTTCACATATGACACCATCGACATCAATCATCTGGCCCACGATATCATACAATTGGGAAGTCCCCGAGGAATCTGACCAGATTATTGACACATTACCACGCCGATCGGCGGCAATGGTCGGTTCTCGTTGGGCACGTGTGGTGCTATCCTGGTTTACCTGTTCGTCATCGGTCACGGGAGCCATAGTTGTATCAAACTTACGAGCGTAGATATCAGGATTGGACGGGTACACACCATTGCGCCAATCGACCCATACTACTGTGAAATGCCCGGCACCATCGGTGGCAACATCGGGGAACGCCTGGCGGTCATCCTCGGTATCAGAATTAACCCGCACATTGATTCCGAGCGGTTGCGCGAGCGAATTAAATCGCTGGACAAAAATATCATCATCGCCAAGGCGATTATCGTACCAGACAATCACAAACCAGCCTTCGGGCGACACCGCCACCCGGGGCATATGTTGCTGAGCAGTTCCAATATCATCATTAACGCGGAAATTGGAACCAGTCGGACTTCCGTTGGATGCTATTAATTGGCCATAGATATCCCAATTTCGGTTACGGTAATCGGCCCATACTACCACACCGCCCCCCCATGGTGACAGTGCAATATCGGGCGTCTCCTTGAGCGAATCAGGCTGTTCAACCGTGACCACCCTATTAGTGTCTACCGGAATCAGGGAAGTATCGTAGCGTTGAAAATAGATATCGGGATCAAACGGATAGCTACCCTGGCGATAGTCTTTCCAAACCACCGAATACAAACCGGAGAGATCGACCGCTATCGCTGGCTCCGACTGGTAGGCATATCCGCCATCATCGTTAACCACTATGTTAGAACCGAGTTTGGTACCATCGACCATGTAACGTTGAAGAAAAATATCGGATGAACCAGCCCGTTTATCGACCCAGGCAATAACAAAGCCACCATCACCAGCTACGGCGATACGTGGGTGGTTCTGCTCGGTAATACCGCCATCATCATTCACCAGGAAATCGGTCCGATCAGCCCAAACAGAGGGTGTGATCGACATTACCAGCCACAATACAACACACACAATATGTGGTTTCGCACAGTTCATCTCCCCTGCAAAGGCAATAAGAGTGCCCACCCCGAAGGGTGGGCAGGATTTGCTGGGCATTATTGGCAACCCGCTCAACCACCTTGTCTTAGAGGACAAGTGGTTAGTGCTGACTGCCTATCGCAGTTGGAATTACTTCACTAATATAGGAAGCAAATTCCTAAACTGGCGGATCATATTTTCCGCCGTCCTGACTTACCGGTTCTTCTTCTTGTGCCGGTCAGCGCGTCTGCGTTTTTTGCGTTTGTGCGTCTTGATTTTTTGACGCTTGCGCTTCTTTCCGCTGGGCATTCAGCCTCCGTCTCAGTTCTTTGTTGTCAGATCGCCAATTTGGTGATCATGTTTTTGAATTCGTTCGAGGGCTTGAACACCGGCACTTTGCGATCTGGCACTGGCACCACCTCGCCAGTACGAGGGTTGCGAGCCTTACGGGCCTTGCGCAACTTGATTTTAAAAGTACCAAATCCACGGATCTCGATGTTATGTCCGGCTTCGACCGACTTCTTGACTGTATCCAGAAAGGCATCGACAACAACAGCAACATCCGTTCTGGTAAGCCCAGTCCTCTCGGCTACTTTTTCCACTAGATCGGCTTTAGTCACAGCTCACTCCCAACACAAGTCAGACACTATTTATTCGTTCTTCTTTCCAATTTCAATCGAGCCACCACCGGCCCGCTCATCACCACATTCCCTGGCTTAAGCCCTTGGGACTGCGGAAGATAATAAAATCTGCGGTCAAAAAAAGGAAAATTTTAGGTATTGGCGAATTATTTCACTCGGTTCACTGATAGAGGTACATTAGCCTCGGGCCGGAACTCCCACCTTCAATCCGACTCCCAAGATCACCAAGGAGCCCTGTAAGCATATCCACCAAGTAGCTTCGGCGGGGCTGTTTAGGCCTGACAATATCAGGTTCCTCATCAATTCCAGCCAGGGTAGCGGCCAGATTAACCGCCGTGTTCAGCCCACCCAACGTATCTACCAACCCGAGATTTTGAGCCTGTAAGCCAGTAAATATCGATCCATCAGCCAAAGCATAGACCTCTTCCAGCTCCATATCCCGGCCCTCAGCGATGGCTGCAACGAACTGCTCGTAGCCATCCATGACTACAGCCCGAAGCATAAGCCCTTCCTGCGCAGTCATTTGGCGCGAATAGTTGCCAACATCCTTAAACTTGCCCGACTTGATAATTTCGGTCCCAATGCCAATCTTATCCAGGACTTCTTCGTAGGTATGGAATGACATGATGACCCCAATCGAGCCGGTCACAGTTCCCGGATTTGCCACAATACGGTCTGCGGCACAAGCAATATAGTAGCCTCCCGAAGCCGCTACTTCAGCCATTGACACCACCACCGGTTTATCTTCCCGTGCCCGCAGGATAGCGTCGTGGATTTCCTGTGAGATAGCCGTCCCACCTCCAGGTGAGTTCACATGAACAACAATTGCCTTAATTGAGCTGTTGTTCCTCCAGCGGTCCAGATATTCAATAACTGGCCGCCCGGAACTTTCCTCCATTATGCCAAACATCGGTATCACACCAACCGACCCGCCCAGCGAACCAAAGGAAATGTCCCCATCAGATGAAGCCACACCAATAAAAACCATCGCCACGAAGCCAAAGACAACTAAGAAGGAACAGGCTATTATTACAGCCACAATGATATCACGTCGACGGGCCATAACTGTTTCCCTTCATCGAATCTTGATTCTTAATTTCTGACCGATACGGATATTGTCCGGATCGTCCAAGTAGTTTAGAGCGAGAATTCTCGAGATCGAGGTACGGTATTTCCTGGCAATACGATCCAAAGAGTCACCACGCTTGACTTTGTAAGTTATATACTCGGTGCTACCTGAACCGCTCACCTTGAGAACCTGACCCGGATAGATACGGCTTGAGCGGCCAAGTCCGTTCAGTCGGCGTAAACTGGAACTGGTAGTGGCATATAGTCGAGCAATGTCCCAGAGAGTGTCACCAGCGCGTACCTTGTGGGTCTGAACGTTTGGTGATCCCGACTCCGAACTGTTGTCGTTACTGGCAACCTTCACCCGCCCCCCCGATGGATGATTCAATTTGGCGAGGTTCTTTGCGTTCGAGGGGATTTTCAATTTCTGACCGACATAGATACGAGAACCACGCCCAATGTAGTTTATCCGCCGAAGCGAGTTTACAGTCGTGCCAAAAGCTCTTGCGATATCCCACATAGTGTCGCCCGCCCTGACAGTATAAACCGACCCATCAGAGGCATAGGTTTCTTTCTTCTTAGACTTTGACGACGAGTAATCGCGATCAAGAGGAACTGGCACAATCAATGTCTTGCCGGCATAGATTCGCGAACGTCGATTGAGGTTGTTCGACTCGGAGATAGCGTACTGGGATACACCGTACTTGGCCGCAATCGTGCTGACCGTCTCCCCCCGCTTGATCTTGTGTTTTACCCAGCTGGTTTCCCTGGGGGAAGGCATCGTCGAATACGAGGCCATAAAATTGTGGCGACTTCCCCTGGGAATCTTCAGTTTGTATTTCTTTTCGTTCGGCGGGGTGTAATTGCGGAGCAATTCCGGATTGAGATTCTTGAGTTCCTCAACTGTGCAACCCACCGCTTGCGCTACGATTTTGAGTTCCAGACAGCGGTTGATTATAACCTCATCCCAAACCACTTCCGGTTCATGCTCAATATCATGAAAACCGTACCTGGCCGGTTCTTTAGCAATAATCGCCGCGGCATAAATCAATGGCACATAGTCCATCGTCTGCCGTCGCAGGCGCATTTTCCAGAAATCATTAGTTTTTTGTTTGCGAATGGTCGCCCGCACACGGCCCGGTCCGCCGTTGTAGGCGGCCATAGCCAGTTCCCAATCACCAAACTGTTTATACAGGTCTTTCAGGAAACGTGCCGCCGCCTCGGTTGCTTTGACCGGGTCACGTCGTTCGTCAACCCACCAACTGCGCTCAAGGCCATACATCCTTCCGGTCGAGGCGATAAACTGCCACAGCCCCGACGCTCTCGCCCACGAATACGCTTTCGGATTGTAACCCGATTCAACCAGCGACAGGTAGACAAAATCGAGCGGCATGCCATGCTTGGTCAGAATTTCCTTGAACATTCGGTCGTAACGTTTTGACCGGGTTAGATACTTGGTAAACGCATCGTGAGCCACGGTCTGGAAATATACGATTGAGTTCTTGACCCGATCGTTCATCTTGACCGGGAGATCGTAGGTTACCTCCCGTTCCCGCCGACCGTACACCAAGAGAGTATCATGGGCAAGACGATCCCCCATATCGCCAAACCGCTCAACCAGCACCGACGGGGTGATATCCCCCTGGAGTTGACCCAGAGATCGAAGCGTTACTCTATACTCAGAGATAACATTGCTGAGGATAATCTCGTACTTGGTGGCCTCTGGCGTCGGAATAGAGTCAGCCTCAATATCCAGCCCTGCCATAATTTTGATCGCTTTCTCAAAATAGTACTGAGCCTCTTCCCAACTGGCGTCCCTGTTTGCCACCACGCCCATCGAATGATACTCGTCGGCCAGATCCAACATACGCCAGATGGCATCATCAACCGCCGATGCAGAATCTTCGTTGTCCACCTTACCATAATAAACCAGCGTCTCAATTTCATCGCGACCGGGTGATCCGGGGGTAACTGACCAATCACCACTCGGCTTAGGCGGTGCCTTGTCGGCAACGGTCTCTTTAGGTTCTTCTTTGGACTCAGTGACAACTGTGGGCGGTTCAACGACCGGTTCTTCCGATGCCCCTTCAGCCGGCAGTGAGTCAACATCGCTGGGATTAGCATATGTCATCGGGCCGGAAGCAGAGGTCTCGTTATCGCTTCCCTCAGAAGGCGTAACATTAACGGGAGTGGTCTCGGTTTGGCGAGTGCCGTAAGTTTGAGGCTTGCCAAGACTGTTCTTACCACCACATGAAATCATGACCAGCGCCACAATCAGGGATACAAGAATAAGAGTACTCGTTCGGTTTGCAGAAATATGGTTAAGAGGCATCCATTCCTTCCAAAATCACCAGGTTTCAGATATTTTCATATTATCGACTCAACTGGACGACCGCTTTAGGGGTCGCCCAGTTAAGAGATTATCATATATCATATAGCGTACAGGTGTGTCAAGCTTTTACCCGCCCCCAACCTCCAGTTAGTTCATCTCGGAGAGCAACCAGCAACGACTTGCGATCACTGAAATCAATACATTCGGTCTGATGGCGAAACCACGTCATCTGTCGCTTGGCGTAGCGCCGACTGTTCTGCTTGATCATCGCCACCGCTTCCTCAAGTGAGCACTGTCCGTCAAGATAGTCCAGGAGTTTTTCATACCCAATCACATTAGCGCGACGGAGTCGGTCTTTCCAACCCTGTGCGACCAAATGCTCAACTTCCTCCAGAAGGCCAGCCTCCATCATAACCTCAACCCGTTCGTTGATCCTATCGTACAACTCTCCCCTTTCAGGCAGAAGGCAGAAAAACGAATAAGTGTATTTACTTCTCTTGTACGCACCATCGGCTATAAGTTTCGACTTTGGTTGACTGGTAAGCACACAAATCTCCAGGGCGCGCATCATACGCACCAAATTGTTCGGGTGAATCCGCTCCGCTTCAACCGGGTCCAATTCAGTCAAACGATGAAACATCGCTTCCGATCCCAGTCGCTCAAGATCTCTCTCCAGTTGTTGTCTTATTTCCGGTCGGTCCTGTTCTATTTTGACTACCCCATCAGTAATCGCTCGCAAATATAACCCGGTACCACCCACCACGACCGGTATCGCCCCCCGATTGAGAATGTCATCGATAGCGGTATCGCAGTCCTCAATGAACCGATAAGCAGTGTAGCGGGTCCCCGGTTCAATCAGATCAATCAGGTGAGTGCGAACAGCCGCCCGCTCTTCCGCAGTAGGTTTGGCGGTTCCAATATCAAGTTGTTTCAAAAGTTGTCTCGAATCGGCTGAGATAACTTCAATCGGTAGTTCGGCCGCCAAAGTAACGGCAACAGCGGTTTTGCCGGAACCGGTCGATCCGCAGACAACAGGTATGGGTGGATATTTAACCACGGCCAAACTGCTTGTCGAGGTCCTCGCGTGACATCTTGATGAAAGTCGGTCGGCCATGCGGACAAGAATACCGATTCTCGCATTTGAGCAGACTGTCCACTAAACCGATCGCTTCCCTATCGCTCAATTTGTCTCCCGCCATAACTGCCGAACGACAGGCAATTGACTGCGCTATCGCTTTGTTCAAATCATAGCCGGATTTCTTCAGCGATGCGATATCATTCAGAACCGCCAGGAACGATTTCTCGGGTGACTTGCGTGACAGCACAGCCGGAGTAGCCTCAATCCGTACGGTTTGGCCTCCAAAAGGGGCCACCTCGAACCCTGATTTATTGAGAGTAGCCAACGCTTCATCAAACAACGTCATTTGATCGGCACCGAGATCAACCTGAACCGGCAACAAGAGATGTTGAGCAAGTCCGCCTTCGTTATCCATCTGACGCAATATATCTTCAAACAGTACCCGCTCGTGGGCGGTATGCTGATCGATAATCAACAGGTCACTTCCCGATTGAAACAACAAATACAAATTATTGAAGCTACCGATAAATTGCAGTGACACCGGAGCACCGGTCGGCTCAAACGGTTGGCTCTCATCGATAATCTCACCAGTCGAAGTATCAACCTGAACTATGGCTGGGGTATCCGAAACTGTAACCGGCGGGGTGCGCTCATATATTTCTTTCATCTGCCCCGCACTGGTCGGCATTGGACGAGTGATGCCGGGAATAACATTCTGATTATCGCCCGGTGGGTGACTACCTTGCGAAATAGCAGTTGTGGAGGCAGTTGATGTCGGTAACGATGACGGTACCTGCAGGTGCGGAATAACACCCTGTTGCCGAAGGCTTTCTTTCACCAGGCGATAGAGAGCATCGTGGATCTCCCGCTCACGCGATAGCCGAACCTCGGTTTTGGCCGGGTGCACGTTAACGTCGACTTCAGTCGGATCAACCGTCAGAAGTAAAGCCCCAACCGGAAAATTCCCGCGCGGCAGGAGTTCACCATAACCAGCGGCGAAAGCATGGGCCAGCGTTGGCGACTGAATATAGCGACCGTTGATGAAGATAAACTGACCGTTGCGATTCGAGCGGGCTAAATCAGGCGGCGAGATGAAACCCTCAACCTGAATCGGCCCCATCGCACCGGATACTTCCACAAATTTCTTACCCGGAGCCAGCAGTCCGGCCACCCGTTCACCTAAACCAAGACCCGAGGGGAGTGAAAAGACTTTACGACCATTGACCCGAGCCGAAAAACCGATTTTATATCGCCCCATCGCCAATGCCATTGATGTGCGAGTAACATGACGTGCTTCGGTGGTCTCCGCCTTAAGGAATTTGCGTCGAGCCGGCGTATTGAAAAACAGGTTCTCCACTTCAATCGATGTACCCACCGGCGCCGCGATCGGATTCTTCGTTTGCAACACTCCACCTTCAAAGATAATCTCAATGCCGGTATCAGCATCGGCGGGCCGCGAAACCATGCGCAAGCGAGATACCGAAGCAATTGAGGGAAGCGCTTCACCACGAAAGCCGTATGACATGATCCGATCAAGATCATCAAACTCGGATATCTTGGACGTGGCATGGCGAGAGAACGCAATCTCAATCTGGTCTTCCCCAATGCCACAACCGTTGTCGACAATCTTGATCAAACGGGTACCAGACTTCTCGACAATTATTTCAATCCGGTCAGCGCCGGCATCAATTGAGTTTTCAACCATCTCTTTGACAACCGATGCCGGTCGTTCAACCACTTCCCCGGCGGCGATCTTGTTGATCAATCGCTCGGGTAACGGGCGGATCCAGCGTTTTTTGTCGGTAGGTGATTTCACGATAGTATATCCTTGAGACGGCGCAGGAAATCGAAGGCTTCGACCGGAGTCATATTTTCAATATCCGCGCCCCTGAGTTCATCCTCGACCACAGACGACTTCGGATCAAATAGGCTCGTCTGCACTTTCTCTTTGTAAATCCCGGCGCCAAGCTCGCTCTGGTTAAATTTCCCCGATTCGAGTAATTTCAAAATCTGTTTAGCTCGGCTGATTGTAGCGCGCGGTAAACCGGCCAAACGAGCAACTTCGATACCGTAAGAATCATCGCACCCACCGGCTATTATCTTGTGCATAAAGATAACCTTTTCTTCCCACTTCTTAACCGCCACCTGAAAATTACGAACGCGCGGATACAACTCGGCCATCCCGGTCAATTCATGATAGTGAGTGGCGAATACGGTGCGACAGCGACAGGCTTCATTGATTCGCTCCACCACCGACCAGGCAACCGACAAGCCATCGAACGTCGATGTTCCCCGTCCAACTTCATCGAGCAAAACCAGTGAACGCTCAGTAGCGTTATTGAGAATGTTGGCCGTTTCGACCATCTCTACCAAAAACGTAGACTGGCCACCCGCAAGGTTGTCGAGCGCCCCAACACGTGTAAAGACTCTATCAACCAGCCCGATCTCCGCCTTATCAGCCGGGACGAATGACCCGATCTGGGCCAGAATAACAATCAAACCGATCTGGCGCAGGTAAGTTGATTTGCCGGACATGTTCGGTCCGGTGAGAATAATGATCTGGCCATCATCGGATGCCAGCGTCAGGTCATTGGCCACAAACGAACCTATGGGCAGTACCGCTTCCACCACCGGGTGGCGACCGTTGACAATGTTTAGGCGAGTGTCCTCGAAAATCTCCGGGCGGCAGTAGTTCTTTTCAACCGCCAACTCCGAAAGTGCGGCAATCAAATCGATCTCGGCTAACAGCTCGGCAGTTAGTTGAATACTGCCTATTCTGTCGTTCACAGTCAAAACAAACGACTCGTATAGCTCGGTTTCCAAATGGAAGATCTTTTCCTCGGCGGCCAGGATCAGTTCTTCTTTTTCCTTCAGTTCGGGCGTGATGTACCGCTCGGCATTGACCAGCGTTTGCTTGCGAATATAGTGATCGGGCACACCGTCAAGATTGGCCTTGGTGACTTCAATGTAATAGCCGAAGATTTTGTTAAAACCAACCTTCAAACTACTGATCCCGGTACGCTCGCGTTCGGTTTTCTGCAACGACCCGATATAGTCCCTCGCCGAACGGATAGAGTCGTTCAGATTATCCAGACTATCAGAATAGCCGCGCTTAAAAATGTTGCCTTTGTTTGACACCAGCGGTGGTTCTTCGACCAGCGCCTCGGTGATCGTGCGAATGAGATCATTCAACTCCGGCAACGCCTGACGGATATTCGTAAGATGCTCACAGCCGGTATTCTGTAGCGTATTTCTTAGGCGATCGGCTACCTGAAGTCCATGACCAAGAGCGGCTAACTGGCGCGGGCTGAGTTTGCCAATACCGAGTCGACCGGCTAACCGTTCCAGATCGGGGGCGGCTTTCAACTCATCTCGAACCTGAAAACTTGTTTCACGATTACGCACCAGCTCGGCCACCGCACCAAGGCGAAGTTCGATTTTGTTTCGAGTCTTGAACGGACGCACCAGCGAATTTCGCAGTCGGCGTGCCCCGGACGTAGTGCAACACCGATTAGCCACCGAGTACAGCGTATTCTCCTCAGAAGCATTAGTCACACTCCGTACCAGTTCGAGATTGCGCACACTGGTGTAGTCAAGGAGCATATGCTCGGCATCGTCGATCCTCGTAAGACGACTGATGTGCGATAGACGATCACGGTGATTGTCACGCAGGTAGCGGAACACTGCCCCGGCCGCAGTCACCGCTAAGCGATCTTGTCCAACACCGAAACCATCAAGCGTCGATGTTCCAAAGTGATCATTGAGTTCACGCTGGGCTGTCTTGAAGTCAAAATTCCACGGTTCGTATTCGGTCAGGCGATTGGCTCTGTTGGCACCGTTGACACTCCCGAAAATGACCTCCAAGTGGTCAGCGGGAAAATCAGACGAATGAATGATTTCGGTCGGGTCGAGAACTTTGAGTTTTTCGAGCAACAACGTACTCGGTCCCTGATCGAGTAGGAACACACCGGTATTGATGTCCAATAGAGCCAACCCAAGATTTTTACCACCATCGGAATAGACCGCCGCCAAACTTGACTGAACCTGTGAGTCTTCCGATGCCTCGACTGTCGATGTTCCCGGCGTAAGGATCTCCACAACTTCCCGCTTGACCAAACCTTTGGCAGTGCGGGGATCTTCAACCTGCTCAACAACTACCACTTTATGACCGGCGGCCAACAGTCGAGCTAGATAGCGATCAGCCGCATGGTAGGGTACTCCGGCCAATGGGATGCGCTCACCCTTACCGTGCGAACGCGAGGTCAGAGCTATACCAAGAATCGGCGCGGCCAAGACAGCATCATCGCCGAACATCTCATAGAAATCGCCCATGCGAAAGAAGAGTATTTTGCCTGGGTGTTTTTCTTTTACAGCATGAAACTGCCGCATGAGCGGAGAGATACCATTGGTCAGGTTCTCCTTGGGAGTCATCGAGCTACAACCTGATAAGCTTCCTGGTGCGTATCCTCCAATTGGAGCCGGAATCGGAGAGCCTCTTCATAGTCATCGAAGTGGCCAACATAGACAACCCGATACTTGCGACCAGAGATATCCCTGGCCTTGATCTCCACATGCTTATCATAACCTCGGAACTTATCGGCCTGGCGACGCGCATTGCCCGGCTCAGAGAACACCCCTACTTTTACAGAATAGAACGTGCCCGTCAGTTTTTCGGCCTTGTTATTCGATGGAGTTCGTGACGACATATCACCCAAACCGGACATTAGGTAATCAATTCCTACAGCCGAAGGATAACCCTCGCGCAGAATGTTATAGTAAAATATAGCATCGTCAGCCCGGTTCCGCTTGATGGCATCCCGGCACAATAGATAAAGAGCTGGCGACACCCCAACCCCTTTTCGTGCCCGTGATAACTGCCGGAGGGTTTTATCGGCGCCAATCCGTTTGCCGTAGCCGGCGAGGATCCGTGCCTTGTCAATCAGACCCCAGTGCTGATAGTCGCGATCGGTGTACCGCACCAAAAAGCGGTCACATTGTCGGAGAGCCGATTCGTAACCCTGCTGTAATTCATCAACCAAAACCGAGAGCCGTCGCATGGCGGCACTGTAGCGGCCCGTCTCCCATCGCGACTGGTACTCAGCGACTAATTGTGATAGCTCTCCATAATTGCCCTGCAACAGGTTGTACTGTGCCAAACGATACATAATTTCTTCACGGTGGTGCGATTGCAGGGTAGCCTTCAGGGCGGCTTTCATCAACCTAACCGACTGCTCGGCATCCGGTTCGAGCAAACTCTGATAAAACAATGTGTTTCCATCACGAGTGGCGGCACTAGTTTGTAACGACAGGGAATCGCGAGCTTCAACCAAACGCCCCTTGAGGATGAGTGTATATATCGTCTCCGATTGTGCGGAGGTCACCAGACTCAATATCAGAGTTAACGATGTAATCAGCAGGCACCGCATAATATTACAAGCGAGGTAACAGACGCAGGTTCGTATCAATTCAGGCACTTGCGGCCGAAGATGACGACTCCGGTTGCCCATCGGGGGCGCTGTTCGCGGCCTCGTCGTGCCTCTGCCCAAGATTCCTGATCAGCTTCTTTATTCTCGTATGGTCATCCCGCTCGAGATAGATCCGGATCAGGTCGTATGCCACAGCATTATCATCGGGGTGATCGTCCCGCACTTGCTCCAAAAGTTCAACCGCCAGATCAACATCGCCTTTCTTTTCGTAGAACTCAGCCAGAGCACGACGGGCTTCAACATTTTTAGGCGCATGTTCCAAAATTGTCTCACAGATAGATTGGATATCACCGAACCGTCCCAACTCAAACAGCGTTTTCTTGAGTCGACTGATAACCCGATGACCCTGATCCGGCACTGACGTGATCAACTTCTTCCAGAACGTAACGGCATCCTCGTAGCGTTTTTCCTCATAGTAGGAGTCACCAATCGCCAAATAGGCAGAGACAAACGATGGATCCAAGCCTATCGCTTCTTTATAAAGCACACGGGCCTTGTGGTACTCACGTTTCCCGAAAAGTTGTCGTCCGGACTGATACTTGTAGCGAGCCAGTGGTTTCTTCGATTTGTTGGACTCTAACTTCAGAATCTCCACCGCTGTGTCATAGGCATCATTCCACTTGCGAGCTTTCTCCTGGATAGCCAACAGGCGGGTGAAGGCCCAGTAATCCGATGAGTTCAAGGCTATCTGTTCACTGAGCGCTGATTCAGCCGTCTTGACATCGTCTAACGCCAGACAGTCAGCCGCGATTTCATGAAGAATAGCCACTCGATCATCACGTGTCAGGTCCGGCCGCAGGGTCAGGTCTTTGTGTACCTGTAATGCCCGTTCAGCTTGATTGTGTTCGCGAAGGATACGCCCCAGACGAATGTAAGCATCAAGATTGGTGGCATCTTCAGCCACTACCTGCCGCAACTTTGTAAACGCTGATTCCTGGCGACCGTCAAGCAGATCGCAAAGGGCTTCGACATAAGCCGACGATGTTGGTTTGTGACTCTTGCGCACGAAACGCTCATAGAGCAGGTATCCAGCCACCGCTATCAACAGGGCGATTAGAAAAGATATTGTGTATTCCAGCATGGCGCCTAATTCTCCGCGAAGGGCGATTCTTGCTCGTCCATCTTGCGATCCGCGCCCTTGAGTAGTTCCGCTGATTCTTCAATTGGACGATTGCGAAGGATCGTCACTTCGCCTTCCAGCGACCGAATCCGCTTCCGAGCAGTATGCCCCTGAACCGAAAGTTTGACATATATCGAGACAAACAGGAGCAAGGAAAGGGCCGCCCCGGCCACAAACGCCCAAAATACCACTGTCACCAGAGGCACATCAACATAGTTGACAAAAAGCGGTTCAAGATGGACCGCCACTTTTTGGTCTGGCCCTATGTTGTTATAGGCAAAACCTACTACCAAAATCAGTAGTAGCAGTACTAATACTGTTCTAATTATCCACATGGGATATCCCGAATCCTTTCGTCATACTCCCGAACCACTAACTCAACCTGAAAACCGTCAGCCCTCGTCTTCCTGTGGCACTACCAAACTCTTAATCATCGGCAACACCTCAAATAGTACCGGCTCAAAGAACTCCCATTCCGTCATCACATGGAAGAGAATAATATTATTGCCTATTTTGACAGCCGCTATGGCACCACCGTATTCTCTGTGCACCATCCTGCCCGATGTCGACGAAGCCGATTCCACAACTTCCTTCTCGTACCTGGCCTGGGCTTTCCACAACAATGCAGACTCACCCGCAATTTCCATCCGACTGCGCCGTCTGGGAATCTGGTCGGGTTCGTTGAGGAATTCAAACTCTTTGAGGATTTCCTTTTTCTGTGTTGACTTGTAATCATCGCTGGTCAATGAATCGATGAATGGATGGACCCCCAAAGTCGTTGTATCAACATACAGAATCATCTGCGGCGTATACGTATAGTTCGGCGCATTAATGTAGTCAGATGGAATAGCGAAGTTCTTCTGAGTCAGCAAGAGTCGCACATTCTCCTTATCCTTGCTGATTTTCACTTTCCAGTTATCATGAATGGTCAGATCAAAACCGTACTTGTTATCGTGATAAACGCTGTCTGTAATCGTGCCAGCCTTCTTCTGCTTCTTGCGAGCATCAACCGCCGGAGCACACATCAACAGCATCAAACAGAGAATAATAAATCGCTTCATGTTAGAGTCCTTTGCTTCCCTAATCCAGAGTGCATTACCATCAGTTTTACGGTAAAACCTTATACACATATTAGTCAAGGATTTAATGGGATTCTCAGGTATTCGATCCGTTAAAAAGCGAAGTTCTGCGCTAAAAACCTGTTTGTTTGTCAGGTTAGTACCAATAAGGACTTGAAGAAGCCCTGGTTAGGGTTAATCTGTCCGCTCAAAACCAATATGACTTCGGGTGGTCTGGCGGATATAATCTGTTACCGCTATGAACTCAAAATCAGCCAGAAGGCGATTTAGCTTCTCAAGCAAAGTCCCGGTAGAGCCGTAGGTTCGAAAGCGTTGTAGCCAGGACAAGTTGTCGATCCGTGGAGGTTCCGGATCGATTTCCCAGGGATGGATATAAACAACCACCGATTCTCCGACCGCATTGGCCCTGCGTACCTGCCGTCGAGTATACCAATAGGGTGAGTGGCGCAAGTAACCACCGCCACCAAATGGAATATTCTGACCCCAGCGATGAACGGTCGATGCCGGTAGTTCATATAAAAAACGATCGTGTTCAAAGCTCATGCGAAAGAGCTGTCTCGGGCCGGCAGGCATTCCATAAAGATCGTGCTTGATCGGGAAAATCGAACTATCATACTCAAAACCAAGTTCGGCCAGAATTTCAAAGGCCCAGCTCACTTGCTCAGACAGCGACCAGCTGGGTGCCCTATATCCTACAGGTTTGACTCCACAAGCCTCAAAAATTGCCCGATTGGCGCGTTGTGTATCCTCGCGAAATTCCTCTGGCGTAAGCAGGTCAACCCGTTGATGTCGATAGCTGTGACAGGCAATTTCATGCCCAGCTTCAGCTATACGCCGAATCAGGTGCGGGTGATGCTCGGCACACCAGCCAACCACAAACCAGGTCGCCCGCACGTTATGGGTGTGCATAAGGTGCAATAGACGATTACAGTTAGTTTCAACTGTGGAAGGCAATCCCAGCCAATCATCAAAACCGAAGCGGTTTTGCAAAGATTCAACTATGAACCACTCTTCTAAATCAACCGTTAGCAGATTCTGCGACATGCTGGCCAGCCTGTCGGATTAGCGTGTAAGGTGTTTGCCATCACGTGGAAACTTATTGCTGTTTTTCTGTTGTGAATTACTCGAACCGGAAGTCTTTCCGCCGTTATCATTCACATCCCCAGTCTGGCTGTAATTATAGTGGTAGTTGGAATAGTCATAATAGTACGGCAGGCTGTTGCGGGCATTATTGAGCACCACGCCCAACACATTAGCACGGTTAGTTGTCATAATATTCACCGCCCGTTGTGCCACCTGACGAGCGGTCTCCCCGGCCTTGACCACCATCAGTACACCATCAATAGCTTGGGCCAAAAGCATCGGGTCAGAGACTGGAATGACCGGTGGAGAATCGAGAATCAAGTAGTCATAGTAGAATTTGAGTTCCTGGATCATGCCATCAATTGTCCGGGTGTTAAACAGTTCACTCGGATGCGGTGTAACCTTGCCCGCAGTAATGACATCCAAATGGTCAATCGCTGTCTTCTTGATGACATCCTTGGATGGTTCCCCATCGAGTAAAACATCAACCAGACCGTAACGTCTCTCCAATTGGAACAAACCGTGAATCGCCGGACGCCGAATGTCGCAGTCAATCAACAAGGTTCGATTTCCTTTACGTGCGGCAGTGATCGACAGGAGCGATGATATGGTAGACTTGCCTTCGCCGGTAACTGCCGATGTAATCAGGATTGATTTCAGTTCAGCCTTTTCCCCAGCCTTACACAGGTTCTGAAAGAGCCGGCGGTATTCGGTAGCAATTGGCGATTCCTGACTGAAGAATTCGGTTATCGGTATTCTGGCGCGAGTCATAAGGCTTCAGCCTTCCTTACTTATGCCTTTTATGGTTTCCAACATCGAGGCACGGACATCAAGAGCGCCTTCCAGTATTCCGGAAATACGTTCCTGGTTGGGATGTGTTTCCATGATTATCTGACAAATTTCCAGACCTTGATCCCAGATCATACCCGCCTGCTCCATATAACAGTATACCAACTCGGTTTGCATATCCAGGTAGTTGGGGTGCTTCTCAAGCTGAGTGCGTAACGACTTGATTTGTTTCCCAAGGTTTTCGACTGTCCACGTGTCAGGATGCGCCAACAAGCGCCCGTTCATGGAGATAAACTCCTGGCGTCGGAGTTCCTTACGCGCTTCGGCAACACTGCGGAGCAAGCTGAGTGCCCGCCCAAAATCTTGAATCTCCAGTGCCTTAAGACCTTCTTGGTAATTGCGATGACTCAGGTACTCAGGATACACCAAACCCGCCTTGGACAAGTATTCCTGAATCCGTATTATACCCTGTTGAATATGCAAACGTTCGGTAGCGTTGGATACTTCCAGAATATGCGCCAAGCCAAGATTGAAGTAAGCTTCGCTGTAATACATATTCACGCCAATCGCCGCCTCGAATTCGGCAATAGCCTTACCAGCAGAACCGGACGACAAATACGCTTCACCCAGATGGTTGCGATAATCAGCGTAATTGGGACACAGCTCGACCGCTCGTAGCCCGGACTCCACAGCCAGACCAACCTGTCCCGAAGCCAGATAAGTTTGTCCCAACAAGTCATACGCCTGATGATATTCCGTTCGCAGACTAATGACACCTTTTAGGAGGTCGAGTGCCTCATAATATAACCGCTTATGAAAGAGCACGCTGGAAAGCAAGAACATCTTATCCGAATCACTTTCGGCACCCGCACGTTGATACGCCTGAAGCAACCCTTCAAGTTCCTTCTTCCTTTCGCCGTGAGCCTTCTTCACCATTCCCAGAAGTTGTTTCGGAGTTACTTTTTCAGGATGCGGGCAATTATGCGTATCGATTCGCATCCCATCGACATATACAATAGTCGACACCGATCCAAGTGAAGCATCATTGCTCGTCTGAATTAGATACTCGCGATCTTTTTCGCGTAGCTTGCTGTTGAGTCTAAAGGTTTCCATAATCTCTATAAGCGGTTTGTCAGCACAGAGCACAAGATCAAACCGAAGTTCGGCGACTGATCCTTGCTCATAAGCCTAATCATTTTGAATCCGGTCAATTAACAGGTACGCCGTTGAAACCGCAGTCAATAAACCCGCGATCTGACCCAATCGGGAATCGAAAAAACCAGGGCGGCGAACCGGTACGATGACCATGTCTTCTTTCTTCATTATGTATCGAGCAGGTTTTCCGACCTGTATGTACTTCTCAAGATTCAGATTGATGGTCTGGGCGTAGTTACCATCTTTAATTACTAGTTGGGTACGCTTGAGATCGGCCGATTCGCCCGGTCCGCCCGCGAGAGCTATCACTTCGAGAACATCAAGATTCTCTTCATAAGTGATTGGCCCTGGATTTCCGACAGCACCTATAACATAAAACAAACTCTTTTTTTCGGCTAACCGTCCGATCTCACCGGCTAATACTTGTCCCGGCGTACGTCCGATTTCAATCGTGTCACCCCGGCGAAGCCGTGGCAATTGTTCGAGATTGCCAAACGCCAGAGCCTCACGAAGGTTGACCACTTCAACCCGACCAGCCTGGTCACCACCTCGAATGATACTAACCCGACTCAAGTCGCCGAGATCTGTAACACCGCCAGACTCGTTGATTACAGTCCACAGATCCGGTATTTCTTCAAAAGTCATCTTCCCCGGAACATTAATCTGCCCTATCACAAACACGTAATTGTAATTGAACTCGACCACGCGAACACTCGCCTGGGATATCCTCTTGTCGAGTCGGGAGATAAGTCGGACAATATCGTTCTCGAGTTGGGTAGTTGTTTTTCCAGCCGCCTCGATCCGACCAACAATGTCGAGACTAATCTTGCCATCCAGACCAACTCGAACCTGGATGTTCCGTTCCGGACCTTGCCAGTACGATATCTGGAGCTCGTCCTCTGCCCCAATAAGGTAATCGGCACTCTGGGTGGGTGGCACCAAGGCCATTCCGACCACTATGACCGTAAGACTAATTAGAATCTGTTTCAAGTTTCGGCTCTCCATCCGTGTAAGCCTCCGAAAAACGTGTTATACCAAAGAATCGGCATCTTTTCCAATATGGTTAGAGTACAAAATATAGATGACCGTTATTTTGGTGTAAAGTACAAAAAAGATAGTGGTTTTCTATCACAATCGAGACGGTAGAGGCGATCAAGCCAGTTGATACCCGTTGCGACCATCGTTTTTGGCCTCAAGAAGGGCCATATCAGCGGCGTAAATCAACTGCTTAGAGTCCTCACCATTGTCAGGAAAAATTGCCCCCCCTTGAGAAACGGTACAGATCAATTCCTTGTTGTCGGTGTCAATTTTGAACTTGGTATCGGCGATTTTTTGCTGAAAGCGGCGGATAAAGCGGCCACAGGTGACTTGATCGGATTCCGGCATAATAATACAGAACTCGTCGCCACCGTACCTGGCTACTACATCGTTTGAACGAACCGATGCTCGTAACATTTGGCCCATTTGCCGTATCACGGAATCACCAGCCTGATGACCATAGTTGTCATTGACCATTTTCAATTCATCAATGTCAAAAATAATCAGAGCTAAAGATCGACCATACCGGCGAGCGCGATCAATTTCTTCATCAAGGCGTTGAGTGAAAAACCTATGGTTGGCCAGACCGGTGAGACCATCGGTGTACGACAAGCCCAGGACCTCCTCGAAAGATGCCGCGTTAGCCATCAGTTCCGACACCGGACCGCAATGTCGCTGTAACTGCGTCAGAACCTTCTCCGCTGGCTGATTATGATCCCAGGCCAATATTCCCACCTGCTCATCCAACAGAGGAAAAGCAGTCAAATACTTCAACCCGGCTTGTTGCAAGCCGTCCCGAAACGTATCCAACGAGTCATCTTTCCCAGTCAGTGTCGATATCTCCGTAGCCCTTTCGGGATCCAGACGGGTCAAAATCTTCTCAATCAGCTCCTTGCGAGGTACAGCCACCGGAAACTGAACACCCTGCTCAAGCACTCGCACCGAGGACTGGTTGTTATTCGGTGGAACAAAAAACGAATACCGAGCCAGCCCAACATCTCTGCCAACCTCATCTATAATTCTGCCCACCAGGGTCTCTGAATCATGATGTCGGATCAACTTGAGAAGTCCAAACGTGGTTGACATCGTTTCTGATGACCTGACCGGGGCTTCTTTCTGTAATTCATTCACTCGTTCCTGCAATTTTTGATGCTGACCCCGATACCAATCAAGATGGTACATAGCTGACAAGGTCTGACCGATGGAAGCCACCGCCAAATTTAGAGCTGGCAGTCGCAACCGATCGTTACCCGCCAGGAAGTATAGACCATACAGTTGCTCGCCCCAGTAGATCGGGAAATATAAATCGCAGATAGATTTCCTGATAGCATCCAAAAGCCGTACGGGTAGAATACCAGCCAACTCTGACACCGGCATCGGAGAAGCTGTTTTGTCCAGTTTGTCTTCCAGACCATCAGGACAGTGGGTAAGCCAAGTGTGTCGGGTCTCGGCGACACCATAGCCGTATTCATATTCGAGATTGCTATTATTAAGACGGAGAAAGATAAGTCGCTTACAACTGAGCGATTCTATCAAAATCTGGGAAATTCGCGTGGTGACATCAATCAACCCGCCCTTCTTTAGCGAATCCCCAACCAAACCTGACAACCGGGCTGGAGATAACTGTTCCAGAGCCTCTTTTTCTCGTTTCTCTCGGGACATTCGTATTAGCAACAAAACAGCGAGAACAGTTACAAATATGATCAGAGCTATAATAAGGACGGCCGGCATCATGACCAAGCTTACCTCAGAGCGATTAAGAGTTCTATACTATTGTAGTATAATAGATTAGGGATGTATGTCAACTAAAACCAGATCAGGCCCGACCCCAGGCATACTGGAAACGGGAGCGTTGCCTCAGTAAACGGTGACGCTTCAGAACCTTGAACACCGCCCACCAACCCGCTTTTAGACCCAAAGTCTGGGTAGCAAATTCGCGCCTAATTTCGCCAATAGTCACAAATGGATCGCCCTTGAGCATTTTGAGAGCGAACATTTCGAGATTGGTCTCAGGACCGAACATATCAGCCGGAGGATCACTGTGACGCTGGTCAGAGGAGGAGTCGAGATCTTCTATGATCTCAACTTTGGTGGCCTCTTTTTTTTTTGAAGACCCGCCTGGCCCAGTATTGGAGAATTTAGACGCCGCCTCGTCAACCGAGGCAAAGGACTGAAGAACCTTGTCAAACTCAAGAAGTTCGAATATCTCGCGTACATCCGGCACCATACCGGCCAGTTTGACATCACCGTCGTTGTCGCGAACATCCTTGATGTGTGAGATAAAAATACCCCAACCGGCCGATGAGATATAATCAACCCCGGCTAAATCTACGACAATACGATAACGATTTCTCCCCAAGAGGGAATCAAACACCTGCTCCAATTCCGATGCTGTCAAAGTGTCAATAACACCATCGATTCGAACCTCGGAGACCTCACGATCTCGTCCACCTTCAGAGAGTGAAATGCTTATATTTTCCATGCCAAATACACCTGCTATTTTAAGTACTCTTAAAACTGGAGATGTGCTCCACCTCAGGCAACAAAAACTTAGATCACAAACCGGAGTCTGGTTCCTCAAGAAGCGTCTGACTACCGACCGATTCTTCCGCTTCATCGGAGGCTTCAGCCACCGCATCTTCAGGATTCACAGCTCGTCCCAGTATGAATGTTATGTCATCACGCTGATGAGCAAACCCGGCAAAAGTGTCAATCTCATTGATCAAATCGGCCGTCAGTGCAGTTATATCCTGGCTCGGTTTAGCGCTCCACCGTTCGTGCAGAAACTGCTCCAACCGATCAAGACCGTATTGGGCCCCATCGCGGTTGACCGCCTCGGTAATGCCGTCGGTGTAAAGTATGAAAGCATCACCGTCCGCAAGTTGGCATTCAACTTCCTCAACGGTATCTCCAAACTGCGTATCGGGCATTGCCGGTACCCCCAGCGGCATACCAGAAGGATTGAGACGACTAATACGCCGCGATTCAGCCCGGTACAACAACATCGGATTATGACCCGCGGATACCAGTCGCACCTTTCGGTCTTTGATATTGTAGATACCCATCAAAACGGTAATAAACATGCCGCGTGGGATGTTCTCCGTAAGATAATCGTTGACAAGAATCAGGGTATCCTTCGCCGATTCGGCACGACCAGCATGAATCTTGATCACTGTCCGTAGCATGGACATCACCAGGGATGCCGGAACACCTTTGCCTGAGACGTCAGCCACAATGAAACAACACCGCCCAGGACTGATTTCGAAAACGTCATAAAGGTCCCCACCGATAACCGATGCCGCTCGATAAAAGGCATCAATTTCCAAACCCGGTAACTTAGGCAAGTTCTGCGGCAGAAGCGTTTTCTGAATTTGAGAGGCGACCTCGATTTCTTTGGCTAAACGTTCGCGTTCAACAGCACTTTCCTGATCGCGTTTGAGACGGGTCATCATCTCGTTGAATGCCTTGGAAATCTCAAAAAACTCGGCGGCTCCCTCCAACGGCAGTTGACTCTCAAGGTCGCCGCGGGTGAAGCGTCGCACTCGACGAGTGATATTAACAATCGGACGGACAAAGTAATTTGACAGCAAATAGATACCAATCACACCCATCAATATCAGACCGGTAGTGGCTATGAGGATAATGCGGCGGGAATCATTCAAGTGTTGATTAATCAAATCGGAAGTATAGGTCAGATAAACCGTACCCAAGCGCCGTTCGCCCGATGTTATCGGTACCGCCAGGAAGTTAATATCATGACCATCCACCTGACTGCGTTGAGGTTGCCCCAAAAGCGAAGATACATTATCCGGCAGTTGGTACGGCTTGCGAATATTACGAATATCATCGGAGTGTGCCAGAACAATACCGGACAAGTCAGTCAGAACAATCTGTTGCAAAAACTCGTTGGATTTCTGGTAACTGACCACCAACTCATCGAATTCGATATAAGTGCGATCATTTATTATCACCAGTACCGCTTGTTCAGCAATTGTCTCACCAAGGGCAAGTGCCAGACCGTCAAGGTGTCGATATATCTCATCGGTGGTGCGCCATTGAACGAGAGAGAACGCCCCGGTAATAACCAAACTGACAATAAGGAAAGTCCAGAGCGAGAACTTGAACCGCAGAGTTACCATACGGCGGAACAAGGGCGGGTTCGTCTCATTATGATTACGCTTGATATGTTTCGTCATGCGCAGTTCGTTTTGACCGGCCCATGAGACATACTCCACCGAATCCATTATTTTCCGGATCATATAGAAGCCAAGCCCGCCACGTCGGCCGGAATCGACCAAACGTTCCAGGTCGAGCTTACCGGTTCCTTCCGGTTTGAACGAACGACCAAAATCGATTAGGGAGAATGCGATCATTTTGCGATAGATGGTGATGCGCAATCGGAGCGTACCCTTGTCGTACAGGTAGGCGTGGCGAATGATATTAGTAGCACCCTCTTCAATAGCCAGCAGGATCGCCTGTGTATCCTTGCGCCGCACACCCGCCGAGGCACACGCCTCCCGAACAATCCGCATTATGCTATCGAGATACTTCTCCTCGGCCGGAAACTCGGAGTTGATCTCCTTTATTGGGCTACGAAACATCGCTTGCAAGTTCTCCCCGTACTATAGAAAAAACCAGTTAAAAAAGGTGAGATCAGTTAGCGCTATCCTCAGTCCCCAGACGCAGTCGAGCCTGTCGAATGTTCTCCAGCGTGCTGGTGTTGTTGGGATAAACTTTGAGCACCCGCTCCCACACCTGAATGGCCTGGTGATACTCCTTGTTGCGCATATAACGCAAACCTTCCAGGTACATATCCCAGTATTCGTGATCCGCCTGCAAATCTTCAAGTGTGCTGATCGTAGGCTTTGGGGCGGGTGCTGTCCTGGGTGTGTTGATTCGGCGCAGGTATTCGAGGGCTAACGGTTCATTGGGGTTCACTTCCAGGATGGCCTCAAAGCGTGTTCGTGCTTCGATCAGGTTGCCTTGCTCGTACATCTGGACAGCAAACCTGATTCTTTCGGGCAGATCCATACGAGCCAACAACTGCTGTTTGGCAGTACGGACCGCCTGATTCTCCGTATCAATCTCAAGCACTCTATTGTACGCTTCCATTGCTTCGCCCCACTGTCCAGCATCGGCGGCTGTACGAGCCTGCTCGAAACTATTGTATATATCAGCCTCACGGGCACGTTTAATCCGGTCTCGCAGTTCGTTAGCAATTACATGACCCGGGTCGATATCAAAGATCAGACCTAACATATCTAATGCCGCATGGTACAATTTAAGGGCCAGGAGGCGTTCAGATTGTGCAATGAAACTATTGAGTGTCTGGGTGATATCGTCACGAGCGGTCCGAAGGGATTCTTCCTGCTCCCGCTGAATACGACGTGATTCCTCAATCGCCGCCAGCGTGCCGATGATCTCCTGATTGTCAGGTTGCATGTCAAGAGCGGCCAGGAAATAGACCCGCGCCGAATCAAGTTGAAAACGGTGAAAAAAACGATTAGCCTGAGTTGTCAGTGCCGCAAACTGTTTCTCCTCCTCGGTCGGTTCCGGTGGTAGAAGGGCCAGTTCTCTGAGCCGTATCAATTCGGTGGTCGATTTGCCAATCAGGAAAGAGATCGAAACGTGATGCAGGTCGCGCACGTAGTCGACCAACTTGTAAGCGTAGTCGAGTTTCAATCGACCATGTTGTAAGCCGGTTCCAAAGGCGAGTTCATCCCGATCATAACCGACACGTAGCGCAAAGTGTTTATGAAATAGTACTTCGACACCAGCGTGCATCTGAATATCCCGCCCATCATTCTTCTCCAGGTCAACATTGAGCGATACCCTGGTTGGTTCGGACAAGGCGAAATCATGCAACGACAAGCCAACACTGGCGGCTCGCGGTGTCTTCTCCGACAGAGTCACAAGTTTCAATTCAGATTGCAACAGTTCGCGGCCTACCGCTCCCAAATGCAAATTGCGATATAATTTGATATTAAGTCCGGCATCGACCCCAACACCGAAATCAGAGTAGTTATCCAGCGACTGGTGAATAATTTTCAAGGTCATTCCAATAGCCAACCGGTCGCTGAAGTTTCTGCCATAAGCAAGCATCAATTGGGTATGGGCGAAGTTGAATCGACCACGATCAGCGAAATCCTCACGGCGGATAATATCATCAGTACCTATCCGCATCATACCACATCCGATACCGTGGTTCTCGGTAATTGGATAGACCAAGGCCGCAAAATCATAAGTACTGCCCTCGAATAGCAGCGAGTGCATGAAGGCAACTTCTCGGTACTCAAGATCAGCCAACCCGGCCGGGTTGTAGTGAATAGCGGTGGCATCAGTCGCCAACGAAGTAAATCCACCGCCCATACCGATTGACCGCGCACCAGCACCAATCGAACTAAATGGTGTTTCACGACCGGCATCACCCCCCCAAATTATAGTACACGGAAAAAGTGTTAGAGCAATAACAACAACTATGAAACTGGAGCGAATCATTTCAGCACCGCCAGTTTCAAAATGGCTTGTTCGCGATTATTTTCGCTACTAACCACAACCACGTAGACACCGTTGAGAACCACCTGGCCCTTATCGTTGCGACCATCCCAAAATAGCGTATTCTCACCAGCCTGACCACCCATCTCGTCAGCCTCAAACAACCTCTCATATACAAGTTCACCAGATAGAGTCAGGACGAGGAATCGAATTTGTTGAGACTGTTCCAGGTAGTACCGGAACTCGGCGGGACCGGCTATCGGATCAAATGGGTTGGTGCGAACTGCAAATGAATTCTCAAGATTGCCCAGAACAGCAGTGTATACCTCTTCCACAACTATCTGTTCATCACCTGGAGCAGTTGCCGTCACAGTTTGGTCAGCCAGTGGTCCGGTGGCATACCTTGCAACGATATCATCCGCATTAAGAACAATTGTAAATTCACTATTGATATCAGCCAGAGACTTTATTCGAAAACTCAGTTCGATAGTTTGCCCGGCAACCACCATAAAGTTGTCGAACAACAGCTTAAGACGATCTTCACCGGCAGTGGAACTGGTTACTTTCCGGTCACCATAAAACAGCCCGGTTGAACCGACCTCCACCAATGACCAAACACGGGCGGACTCGTTGTCGCCCCCCTTGAAACGAAACGTCATTGACTCCAATTCGATATCTGACAACGAAGATATTCCGGGGTTGGTCGCCCGCAACAAAAATAGATCCTTGGACTCTCCCGCTACTACCAGATTGGAGGATACTTCCGCGAGTTCAATGTTTAGAGACAGGTCCGGTGACGTGACTTCCAAGTTGAATTGGAAAGTAGTATCCCCTATCAGAGCTGTCTGACCGCTGTTAATATCAATCGGTAGCTCTATCAAATCCACGTCGATTGAGAACATCGTATCAAAATCAGGTGCTATAAATGAAACACCTCGAATACTGCCGACCGGAATTACTTCCTCGATAATCATAGAATCACCCGGCAAACCAAGATAGACACAGACACCATTGGTATTAAATCGAAAACGCCCATGAGTAGCATCGCCATCACCAGTATTGACGAGACCAATAATGAGATCAAACTCCTCCCCCACGTTGACATGTCCCTTATCGGTCCCTACAAGCAAATGAGAGACAGCCAACTCCGCGGGTCGCTGTACAATGGCCATCGCAACATTGTCGTCTGGCAGAGTGTGATTAACAGAAAACGGTGCTACCTCCACTCGAAAAACCTCGGCATGGTTACTATCGCTGGAAGCTACCACATCAAAATAGACAAGAGTATCACCACCGCTGGCAATCCCATCAACCTGGAGCAGGGAATCAAACTGGGAGTTACCATCAGTTGCCAGAATTAGTTCGAATGGATTTGAATCGGTGGTGGAGATATTGGCCACTCGGCAGGCGATCTTAAATGCCTGGCTGGTGTTAACCTTGGGTGTATTCAGCGCATCGATGTACGTTTCGACAATTTTTATGAGTGGAAATTCTTGAACAACGACAATTTCATCGTCAAAATTAGTCTCAATCAAAAGCTGGTTACCAACTCCAGCATGACTATACACTATCGAAACGTGTGCCAAAAGTGTGCTGTCGAGCAGTTCTTCAGGTATATACAACGATTCGGTACGGATCAAATTGTTGCCCGGAATCAGAGAATCACCCGGCACGCTTAGTTGAGCTTCAACTGAAAAACCAGAACAGGACAAATCAAATGACGAATAATTGTGAGACAGATATATCGGAACAGGGTCGTCCAATTGAATCTCAAATTGAAACATGGTTTCCGCACCCGAAGCAATCTCATCCGGAACAAGCGTCGAGGTCAGATAGGTCAAAACGGCCGGTGCAATTATGGTGAGAGAATCACAGCTTGGTTCAACAGCTCTTAGAGACAACCCACCAATTTGCAAACAGTAGTCGGTACGAAGCGCATAGCGACCAACCGGTATATCAGGCACAGTGCTGATCTCGGCCGGGATATTATAATAGAAGAGGGTATCGGCTACGATCATATCAGGCTGAAGGACACCATCGAAAATAACGGCCAATACCGAATCTGTGTCGGAAAGTACACTTACCGATGTTACCGCACTATCAAACGGGATTTGCATACCATCGGCGACAACAGCCAATGCAAAATCGAATAGAACCCCGCCATAAACCGAATCCGGCTTGAGTGATCCCGAGACAACTGTCAATCCTGCGGAAGGTAATACCTGGACCGGGATGCGAATGGTATCACCTGTTATGAGATCATCGCTTCCCAGGTGATACGTACTTTCCGTGACCAGCATAAGGGTATCGGTTCCTGGGGCAAGCCCAGTAGTTGGCAAGCTGATCACCAAAGTGTCCACTTGTCCTGAACTCCCAGCCGCAAAATTTATCTTTACAGATCCACCGCCCGATTTAAAATACGCTTTTAGCGATGGTGGTTCGATTGCAAGCAGGTTGCCATCGTTGCCAACAATGGCGACCACTGAAGTTTCTACCTCAGGATAGACAGTAGAAACTGTGTCGTTAGCCAGACCGATTACTTTAGATAAGTCATAGCCATTGAACACTAAGATGCCGCTTGATATTACGGTAGAGTTGGAGGCGATGATCGTCACCGGTCCAGTATGCCCACTGTACACCAATCCCAAAGCTGTCAGATCAACAATTCCACCCGAGAAAAGCGATGGGTCACTGATCACAGCCGGGCTAACCGAACCATCGGAAACCGTGAGCGTGATAGGATCAACACTTAGATCGTAGTTAGTAACAAGATCAAGATTTTCGTCAAGGAGCAGTAACTGAACCGGACCTGTCCATGGACGCCCAACAACCTGCTGAGAAGGAATGCTCAGGACTATCTTATCCAAGGCCGAAGGGGATTCGGTTTCAGCTCTCAATTCGGCAACACCACTCCCCAATAAAAGAGAAAACAGCGCCAACAAGGCGCAGAATCTGAAAAGCTTCATCACACGTTTCATTTACAGACGAGTCAGTCTCTCTATGGGTTACCACAGACATGACAGATATTGACCTAGTCTAAAGCAAACTTTGTGCCCCCAACTCCTTGCGCCCCAAATCTATAGCGGAAAATACTTCCACCCAGACACAACCATGATGGTTAAGCTAAGCAGTTTCATATAAACAGGTTAATGGCAATTAGAAGGACTGTCTGATCCGCGATTCTAAATTAACAAGAATGCCGTTCAAGGCAAAACAGCCTCAGCGAAACAGCTTATGCACGCCTGTGCAAAAATTGCGCAACGGCAAGTCCGGTGCGGATAGCTATTTGACTGCGCCGCTCAGCCGTTCGGCGGCGGTTACGGTGTTGGAAATAAGCATAGCGATCGTCATCGGTCCCACACCACCCGGAACTGGTGTAATAAACGAAGCTTTCTCGGCAACCTCATCGAAAGCCACATCGCCTACAAGACGGTAACCTTTCTCCGTTTCGGGGTCATCGATCCGATTGATCCCGACATCAATCACCACGGCTCCATCTTTGATCATGTCGCCGGTGATCATTTCCGGTGAGCCGATAGCGGCGATTAGAATATCACCCCGACGGCAAACCGCGGCCAAATCAGCAGTCCGTGAATGTGCTACCGTCACTGTCGCATTAGCCCATTTTGCTTTTTGCATCAATAGAGCGGCGACCGGTTTACCTACAATGTTAGATCGGCCGACTACAACCACTTCCTTGCCGCTGGGATCAAGCTCGTAATGTTCCAGAAGCTTCACGATTCCATATGGTGTACAAGATATCATCTGCGGCTTGTTAATAAGGAGCATCCCAACGTTGTACGGATGGAAACCATCCACGTCCTTATCAGGCCTGATTGCCAGCGTTACCGCCAACTCATCAATATGCTTCGGTAATGGCGACTGCACCAGAATGCCGTGAATTCGATCATTGTTGTTGAGATCGTTCACGATACCAATCAATTCATCCTGAGAAATATCAAGTGAGCGGGAAATAACTTCGGAATACAGACCCAATCTCTTACATGTCTTGGCCTTGCTGTTGACATAGACCATTGAAGCCGGATCCTCGCCAACTAAAACAGCCGCCAGACCAGGAGTCACGCCGAACTCCTTGAGCACTTTAGTCCGTTTCTTGGCCTCCATGCGAATCTGCTTGGCCACCATTTTACCATCAATTAGAGTCGCTGTCATTTCAATCCACATCTATATCATTGTAATTGGAATTACCTCTGTTCTGGTAATCGACGAGGTCAAAATCTCTTGAGATACGTTCAATGTGCGTCGCTTCACCACTACCGGCATCGATTCTGATCACAACCGCTTGTAGTTTCACATCACCAGTGGCGGGAGAAAATCGCTTGGGCGTACCGGTCAGGAAACGTCCCAGCGAAGGGGATTTTTCCATACCTATAATCGACTCATGTGGCCCGGTCATCCCGACATCAGTAATGTAAGCCGTCCCCAGCGAGCTGACTTTTTCATCGGCTGTTTGAACGTGGGTGTGTGTCCCAACTACTGCAGACACTTTACCATCAAGGTAAGCGGCAAGAGCCTGTTTTTCCGATGTCGCCTCCGCATGGAAATCGACCAGGATGATCGGCGTCTCTTTTCGCACCTCTCTGACAATCCGGTCAGCAGTACGAAACGGACAGTCAATGTTGGCCATAAAGACCCGACCCTGGAGGTTTATCACCCCGACCTTGTGAATCCCAATAGTGTCAACATATCGACCATAGCCAGAGACAGGATCGGGATAGTTTGCCGGACGAAGCAAACGCGGGGTTTCATTCAGATATTCCAATATCTGTACCCGGTCCCAGATATGATTGCCGGATGTCTGAACGTTGATTCCGTAAGTGAACATCTTGCGTGACATTTCCGGCGTGATACCAAAACCGCCAGCGGCATTTTCTACGTTGGCCACCACATAATCAACAGCCAGCTCCTCCCGCAATTCTTTGATCATGTGCGCACACGCCTGTCGACCGGGACGGCCACACACATCGGAGATAAACAAAATGGAAAAGGACGACATCTGGTTACTTTCTAAGGCGGATCAATTATTCTACGAAGTCTCCGCCTGACTTCATGATCTTCAACAGGTCAACACCAAACAACAGACGAGTCAGTCTCGCTCTATGATTGTCTATTTTCAACTACTTGGCGTATTCAGTAGTTCTTAATTCTCGAATCACAGTTACCTTGATCTGACCGGGGTACTGCATTTCCGATTCAATGCGGGCGGCAATATCACCAGCCAGAATAGTTGAAGCTAAATCATTGACTTTATCATGCTCAACAACAACTCGAATCTCACGACCGGCCTGAATAGCATACGCCTTGGACACACCCTTGAAACTACCCGCCAATTCCTCTAATTGAGTCAGACGTTTGACGTACGCCTCAAGCGGCTCGCGGCGCGCGCCAGGGCGGGCACCAGAGATAGCGTCAGCGGTCTGAACCAAAACCGGATACGGGCTGATCATCTCGACATCACCATGATGAGACTCTGCCGAATTGACGACAAACTCATGCTCTTTGTAGCGAGTCAGGAAATCGGCCCCAATCTGCGTGTGGGTGCCCTCGGTGACCCGGTCAATAGCCTTGCCAATATCATGCATCAAACCGCACCGTTTGGCCATCAGATCATCAAGACCCAACTGCGATGCCATCAGGCCACACAATATAGCGACCTCTTTAGAGTGAGCCAGGACATTTTGCCCGTACGAGGTACGGTAATTCAGCTTACCCAACATCTTAACCAAATCAGTATGGGCACCGTGAACACCTAACTCGAAACAAGCTTGTTCGCCGAATTCGCGCACAATGACTTCCATCTCAGCTTCGGATTTCTCGACTACTTCCTCAATCCGAGTCGGGTGTATTCGACCATCCGTGATCAACTTTTCCAGTGCCATCCGGGCAATTTCGCGCCTTACCGGATCGTACCCCGACAGGATCACAGCTTCGGGGGTATCATCAACAATCACATCAATCCCGGTAGCGGTTTCAAACGCCCGGATATTCCGTCCTTCACGCCCGATGATCCGACCTTTCATCTCGTCACCCGGCAGGGTAACAACCGAAACTGTAGTCTCAACCGTGTGGTCTGCGGCACAGCGATAGATTGATTGAAGTATTACCTCGCGGGCTTCTTTCTCGGCATCGGCTTCCGCCTGCTCCCTGATTTCTTTTATATGTGCGGCGGCCTCCAGCTTGGCTTCGTTGGTCATATTATCAACCAATTGCTGTTTGGCCTCTTCGGGCGTCATCTGGGCAATCTTCTGAAGTTTTTCGTTCTGAGCCGTGAGAGTTTTCTGCAACTTGTCTTCGGCCAGTTCAATACCTTTCTCCCGGGTCTGCATAGTACTGACCCGCCCGATGAGTTCCTTTTCCTTGCTCTCTATAACATCTATTTTTTTCTGTAACGAGGCGGCGCTTTCTACTACTTCTTTTTCAATCGCATCAATTTCGCCTCGTTTCTCCATAACCTCACGATTGAGATCAGCTCTCTCCTTAAGGGATTTCTCCCTAATCTCAAGGGTGGCCTCTTTCTTACGGATTGCGGCATCTTTCTTGGCCTCACGAATAATCCGCTCGGCCTGGGATTCGATTTTCACCAGACTCTTGTCACCGATCCGACGTGAGATCACCCACGCCAGTCCGAATCCAAGCACCAGCCCAACCACCGCAACAAGTACGAAGCTCAGGTATTCCATTGTAGCCTCCCATCCGGATCTGCGATCCAGATGAATATATATACATATGTCAAGCTGGGATGGAGATTACTATCCGATTGAAACTGATCCAAAAACTGGTGTGTCAGCTACTGCTAAGTGCATCATCCAACCGGTCTAACATGTTGTCCAACGATGATTCAGACTTACCTGTTACCTGCTGAAGTTTGTCCGACTGATCCAAAAGTTCGGACGCTAATGACAAAGCAGTCAATATGGCAATTTTGTCGCGCGCTTTTGAACGACTTTGATGAGCCACCTCCTGCATTCTCGAATCGACCAAATCGGCCACTCGAGAAATATAGGTTGAATCATCAACTCCTGTTATGGGGTACTCTTCCCCGAATATTCTCACGACAACTTTGTTTTCTACTGGCAAACCAGACACAACTCTGACCTTTCAAACTCGGCTGTAAACTCGTATCCCTCTACAGCATAATATCTTATACATACCCTGCTAAAGGATGTCAATAAAAACTTCTATAGTCCAATTTGTTCTAATTCTTCAATTCGCGCCAACAGGGTGGCCAACTTTGATTTAACTTGTTCCGCTCGGTCGTTATTCTCAAGCTTAAACTGCTTGAAGGTCTGTTGAAGCTCAACAAGTTCGCTCTTGAGGCCGGTGTTTTGCTCTTTCAGCGACACATTTTCGCCCTGAAGTTCATCCAATCTGCCCAGAACCTGGCCGACCTTATCTTCGAGTAATTTTATTTTATCAGTCATACTTACCAATCCCTGATCTCAGCCTTGAAATCCTTCTTCAACCGCAATACTATACGTGCAAGTAATTCGTCAATTTCCGTATTTGACAGACTTCGCTCAGATGAGCGAAAACTCATGGCGATCGCCACAGATTTCTTATGCTCACCAATCTGCTTTCCAATATAAACATCAAAAACCTCGATCTGTTCAGCCAATTCACCGGCTTGTGATCGAATCGTTTTGATCAACTCTCCCACCTGAACAGTCTCGCCAACTACCATCGCTAAATCGCGCTTCACAGCCGGATAGACTGGGAGGGGGGTAAATTCGGCCAGCTCACTGTTGAGTTTAGTCAGTGGAGCCAATTGGATTTGCAGAACATATACCGGTTGCTTGACATCAAATCTTCGGGCAATCTTAGCCCGAACCAAACCAGCCGTACCTATCAATTTGCCGCCAAGATTGAGAGAATATGATTGCTCCGAATCAAGGTACGAAATTTCGGCCGGATCAACCTGTATTTTCGGCCAATGAAAATGCTCGGTCAAACGCTCCAAGCCACCGGTCAAATCGTAGAAGTCCGCTAATCTCGGTTTCTCGCGCCAATTGGAAGCGGTACTGCCCGTAACAGTCAATATCAAGCGGTCTTCCTCAATCCAATTCCCATCGCTGTCCGGAGGATGATAAGCTTTCCCAATCTCAAATAACCGCAAATCAAGATTGCGGTGCGCAATATTATGCCCGACAACACTCAACGCCGTCTGAACCAGGTCGTTGCGCATGATGTCGAGGTCTTCTGATACCGGGTTAACAATATTAAGCCTGGGGATATCCGGATTGAGCAGACCAGCCAACTTGCTGTGCGCCAGACCGTGCCCCAGCATCTCGTCAAAACCAGCACCGGTCAGCACCGTGCGGATGGCGTTATCGAATTGTTCCTTAGGATTGGGCGGCGCAAAAAGCGGCCCGATATTTTCGGTGGCATCGGGAATCGAATTGTAGCCATCAGTCCGTGCAACCTCTTCGATCAGGTCAACTTCGCGTATAATGTCGGTACGATAAGTTGGTACCGTGACCTGTATCGGATCACCCGGTTTGACTTCGTATTCGAGATGTTCCAGTATCTCGATCATCCGTTCAGTAGAAAGACTTGTACCGAGAAGATCATTGCAACGCTTCGGTCTGAGTGGGACAACAGCCGGTTTGATCGGCTCAGGATAAAAATCGATCAAGCCATCAAGAACCTCGCCGCCGCATAACTCAGCAAATAAACAGGCCGCCCGCGCCGATGCTGTTTCGAGATTATTCGGATCAACCCCTTTTTCAAATCGTGACGATGCCTCAGAAACGATACCGAGTTGCTTGCGACTCCTGCGAATCACCGAGGGGTCAAAATAGGCGACTTCCAAAAGAATGTTACGGGTATCATCCTCAACCTCGGAATCAATACCCCCCATAACACCAGCCGCGGCTCGTGCCCGTTCACCATCGGTAATCAGGAGAACATCGGGAGTCAGTTCGTGATCCTGACCATCAAGGGTGGTCAGTTTTTCGCCAGCACGCGCGCGTCGTACAACAATTTTATCAGAACCAAAACGATCAAGGTCAAAGGCGTGAATCGGGTTACCGGTCTCTAACATAATCAGGTTGGTTATATCAACCACGTTGGAGATCGGTCGCATACCGGAAGCGATCAGCTTCTTTTGCACCCACCACGGTGAAGAGCCAATTTTCACATTCCGAATGATCCGCGCTGTGAAGCGTGGGCAAGCCTGAAGATCATCGGAGGTTGCACTAAAGCAATCGGCAATCTTATCGCTCGTGGTTTTTAGTTCATATTGAGGGTAACGTATTTTGGTCAATGCCAGGGCAGCCAAATCACGGGCAATGCCAATAGCCGACATTGAGTCACCCCGGTTGGGGGTCAACTCAAAATCCAAAATATAGTCATGATAATCGAGATGGTCTCCCATCTGTGTTCCGGGCGTAGCTGAGGGATCCAAAACCAGGATACCGGAGTGATCGTCCGACAGACCCAACTCACGTTCAGAACAGATCATGCCACACGATTCGATACCTCGAATCTTCGCTTTTTTGATCTTGATATCACCGGCTAATTTGGCTCCGAGAAGCGCAACGGGAACTTTCTGTCCCACGGCCACATTCGGCGCACCACACACCAGTTCGAGAGCCTCAGATCCAATATTGACTGTGGCCAATCTGATCTTGTCGGCACCCTTGATCGGATTCAGATCGGTTACTTCTCCGACTACAACCTTATCGAAATATCGATCAGTAGCAATAATATCTTCGCATGCCGTGCCACACAGCGTGAGGCGGTCGGAGACCTCTTCCACCGGCCAATCCAGACCGGTCAATTCAATAAGCCACTGATACGAAACCTTCATATCTAAAAGAACTGCCTGAGAAAACGAACGTTGTTATTAAAGAAGAGCCTGATATCGTTTATCTTGTATTTCAACATAGCCACCCGTTCGACCCCAATACCAAAAGCATATCCGGTATATTTTTCGGGATCGTGTCCAGCCATCTCGAGAACAGCAGGATCAATCATCCCACAACCAAGAATTTCCAGCCAACCCGAGTATTTGCAGAGCTGACAGCCCTTCCCCTTGCAAAGGAAACATGAGATATCAACTTCCGCCGATGGTTCTGTGAACGGAAAATACGATGGTCGCCATTTGAGCTTGAGTTCTTCGCCAAAGAATGATCGACAAAAAGCGACTAAGCAACCTTTCAAGTCGGCCATAGTGACACCTTCATCCACCAAAAAGCCATCAACCTGATGAAACGACACGTGAGCACGGGTAGAAATCGCTTCGTTGCGGAAGGTCTTGCCCGGTGCGAGAATCTTGATTGGAGGCTTGCTGTTCGCTAATTCGCGTGTCTGAACCGGAGTTGTATGCGTACGAAGCAGTCGCCCACCTTCTACGAAAAACGTATCCTGCATATCCCGGGCCGGATGATCCGGTGGGAAATTCAGTGATTCAAAATTGAAATAGTCAGTTTCAACGTGAGGACCCTGGGAAATCTGGAAACCCATGCCATAGAACGTCTGGCATATCTCCCCCATCACCTGATTGATAATATGCACGGTACCAGCCCTTTGGGCTGTTCCCGGTAGAGTGGGATCGAACACCGAACCACCCTCATCGGTTTCAAATCTTGCCTGGGCGGTCTTAAATTCGGATTCCAACCTGACACGAGCCTGATTGGCACGCGCACCGACTATTTTCTTTTCTTCGGGTGGGAGTTTACCAAGTTGGCGCAGAATAGCCACCAGCGAACCCTTGCGCCCCAGATATTGGACGTGGAGTTCCCCAACCGATTCGAGCGAATCGGCCTGGCCAATTCGCTCGAGGGCTTCGGATTCTAATCGGGTGATCTCTTCAACAAGCGACATGTTCCGCCGTAGGCTTACTTGCTCTCCGCCATCTTCGCCAATTGGGCAAAGGTGGTCATATCGCGGGCCGCGATATCGGCCAGCGCTTTACGATTGAGATTAACCCCAGCCTGTTTCAGACCATGTATAAAGGAAGAGTAATTTGTATCACACATCTTGGCCGCCGCTGATATACGGGTGATCCAAAGAGCGCGAAAAGTACGCTTCTTGTTACGACGATCCCGGTAGGCATAAGTCAAACCCTTGTGGACAGTCTCTATCGCTGTGCGATATAGACGACTTCGGGCACCGTAGTTACCGCGAGCTTTCTTCAGAACCTTCTTATGGCGCTGTTTAGCCGCAACATTATTTTTTGCACGTGGCATTGCTATTGTCTCCTATAGACCGAAATTCCATCCGTTTAGTACGGCATGGCGCGATCAATACGACCCAGGTCGGCTTTGGCAATCAATCCGGCCTTGCGTAGTTTTCGTTTCCGTTTGGGCGTTTTCTTCGTAAGGATATGATCCTTATAGTTATGGTGCCGCTTAACCTTACCGGTACCGGTTCGTTTGAACCGTTTGGCGGCCGCCCGTTTCGTTTTCATCTTCGGCATTACAAACCTCTTATATCAAGTACTCTATATATCTTTTTCAGTGACCCCGGACATCCCGGTTAACTTTTTAATCTCAGCGAGCTTCTTCTTTTAGTTCTTCTTTGGCTTCTTCCTTCGCTTCTTCTTTGGCGTGCGCTTTTTCGGTCTTTGTCGCCTGAGCCTGCTTGATAACTTCAGGTCTCGGCGAAACAACCATACTCATTGACCGTCCTTCCATCTTGGCCGGGGAATCAACAGTAGCAATATCAGTCAGGTCGGTTTCCAATCTAGACAGAATCTTGCGACCAAACTCGATTCGGGTCATTTCCCGTCCGCGAAACAGCACAAAAGCTCTGACCTTACTACCCGCCGACAAGAATTCGCGCACATGCTTCATCTTAAACTGATAATCGTGCTCGTCGATCTTGGGCCGGAACCGCATTTCCTTCAATTGGAAAGAATGCGTTTTCTTGCGGGCCAGTTTATCTTTCTTGGCAAGCTCATACTTGAACTTACCGTAGTCCATTATGCGACACACCGGAGGGCGACTATTAGGTGCCACCTCGACCACATCCAAACCGGACGCACGGGCCCGATCCAAGGCTTCTTTAATCGGCACAATGCCCAACTGCTCGCCATCCTCTGCGATCAGACGTACCGGCGAAATCCGTATACGGTCGTTAATCCGAACGTGCTTCTTACTTATGAATGCCTCCTTGGCTGTTCGCGCGGAACAGCTACTCAAGTCCTTTGCTTGCCACTTCGGCCTGCAACGAAGCCAAAGCCTCGTCGATTGTTTTTACACCAATATCTCCGGTACCATGCTTGCGAACAGACACCGAATCAGCCTCAGCCTCACGAGCGCCCACAACAAACATATACGGGGTCTTCATTATTTCAGCCGCCCGAATCTTAGCGCCGATTTTCTCTGATCGGTCGTCAATCTCGGCACGAAGCCCAGCCTCTTTCAAACGTTTGACAACCCGCCCGCAATAGTCGTTCAGGTCATCAGATATCGGCAACACAGCCACCTGCACCGGTGCCAGCCACAGCGGGAAATTACCAGCGTAATGCTCAATCAGCACACCGAAGAATCGCTCGATTGATCCCAGTAACGCGCGGTGGACCATATATGGCCGCCGCCGCTCGCCGTCACGATCAGTATAATGAAGATCGAACCGTTCCGGTAGCGAGAAATCAAACTGAATCGTAGAACATTGCCACGAGCGACCGATAGAATCCTTGATCTTGATATCAATCTTGGGTCCGTAAAATACTCCTTCGCCAGGATCAACCTCAAACGGCAAGCCAGCCTTTTTCAGAGCCGTGCGCAAAGCACCCTCGGCCTTGTCCCAGTCGGCGTCGTCCCCAATAGCTTTCTCTGGACGGGTCGAGAGGTAAATATCATAGCTGTCAAAACCGAATGACCGGAGCATATGAATGCAGAAATCGAGGGTCCAGGAGAGTTCTTCGTCAATACGATCGCGGGCGACAAAATGGTGGGCATCATCTTGGGTGAAACCGCGTACGCGCATGAGGCCATGTAGCACCCCCGGACGCTCATATCTGTAAACCGTGCCGAGTTCGGCCCAACGTAACGGCAGATCCCGATAGGACCAGAGCCGTGATTTATACATCTGCATATGGAACGGGCAGTTCATCGGTTTGAGTTGGAATTTGCGCCCATCAATATCAATTGGCTTATACATATTCTCGGCGTAAAAACCGGTGTGTCCGCTCTGATCCCAAAGCTCCTGTTTCGCGATATGAGGCGTAAATACGATGTCGTAGTCGTTGTCCAGATGCTGTTGCCGCCAATAGTCCTCGATAATCTGGCGGATACGCGCGCCGCGTGGCATCCACAAAACCAATCCAGCACCGACTTCGTCGGAAAAATGGAACAGCTCCAGTTGCTTGCCGATAACCCGATGGTCGCGCTTCTTCGCCTCTTCAAGCCTTTTGAGGTAATCATCCAACAGGTTCTTCTTGGGATAAGCCACGCCGTAAATACGTTGCAACATTGGACGGTGCTCATCACCACGCCAATAGGCGCCAGAAGATGATATCAACTTGAACGCTTTAACCACACCGGTCGATGGCACATGCGGACCGAGACACAGATCCTCAAAGCGCGAATGATAATAAAATGAAACCGTCTCGTCTTTCAAATCCTCAATCAGCTCAACCTTGTAAGTTTCGCTTTTGTCGCGATAATGCTTGATAGCATCGTCACGATTCATTGATTCGCATCGAAAAGGAGCATTCTCGGCAATGATCTCCTTCATCCGCTTTTCGATCTTCCCTAGATCTTCGGGTGAGAATGGTTTCTCGACATCAAAGTCGTAATACCAGCCTTCTTCGATTGATGGACCAATAGCGAGCTTTGTACCGGGGAATAACTCCTGCACCGCCTGAGCCATAATATGCGAACAGGAATGCCAGAAAACCTGACGCCCCTCGACATCGTCGAAAGTAAAAATTCGCACCGAGGCATCTTGAGTTACTGCATGACCGAGATCACACACTTGTCCATTGATCTCAATAGCCAGAGCTACCTTGGCCAAACGGGGCGAAATCGACTTGGCGATTTCCAACCCGGTGGTTCCAACATCAAACGGCTTTGTCGAGTCGTCAGGAAATTTTATCTCTACTTGTGCCATTTCTCAAATCTACACCAATACCTAAAACGGGCTGTTTGGAATGCCAACCAAACATCCCGTCAAGTCAAATCAATGGTGGGCGATACTGGAATTGAACCAGTGACCTCTTGCATGTCAAGCAAGCACTCTAACCAACTGAGCTAATCGCCCACACCTGCCCCCAAAACGAAACCGAGTCGGTTTCGAGGGAAAGGCCATACTATACAGTAATATCGAATTTGTCAACAGAATTCTTGAGCCTGTAAAAGCTCAAACTCTATGCAGGAAAAGGTCTTAACTCTCGGGTTACAACAAGTCTGTAAAGTTCTTGTTCTTCAGTAGAAACAAGCCCACCTAAAAACCACGGATTACTGTTCCGAGAGATCATCTGTTGAAAGCCAAGACAAAACCCCGCATGGCGAATGCGGGGCCGTAGTCATTCCCGTAAGTCTCTGTATGTCAAGCCAATCCAGCCATTTGCATGAAGGTTTCCGATTTGAGGTATTCCTCACGCAGGTCTTCAGATAATACTTCCAACGCGGCTTCGTCTATCTGTAAAAACTCCAGTACACCCTCACCGACCGAGCCGACCATCGGTCGATCGTCATCATCATAGAACGTATCTTTCGCTACATAGTTTGCCACATTGATAATATATGGAATCAAATCGTCGCTCTCACAAGCCTCTGGAAAGTGGTGGTAAGATATGGCATCCGACAGTCGAGACGGAAGTTTCCACTGTTTTGCGAGGATATTTCCAATCTGAGAATGATTGTAACCAATAACCTGTTCTTCCAATAGGAAAGACTCCATTTCAGCGTTGGTTTCCCGCGCTTCCTTGACCGCGGCGTGTTCTTTCGGTAGGAAACAACAGAGGATTACTTTACCGATATCATGAAGCAAACCTCCTGAGAAAGCTGAATCAGGGTCAATCATCCCCCGCGCCCTGGCTCTCCGTGCTAACAGCCGAGCACAGAACCCAACTGCGAGCGAATGGCGCCAGAATTTATCCTGGAACTCTTGATCAATATCCTTGCCCTTGAACATATCGAGGACAGAGGCGGATAGCACCAGGTTCTTGATCGCTTCAAGTCCGACAATAACAACTGCCTGCTTAACTGATTCAATTTCACGCGAGAGGCCGTAAAAAGCCGAGTTAGTGAGTTTGAGCACCTTGACCGACATAGCCGGATCCTCCTGGAGAATCTTGGCTATCTGGCCGGCCGAAACCATAGGATCATTGATCACCTTTTGAATCTGGTGAAAAACAATCGGTGGCGTTGGCAAGTTGCGAATGTTTGAGACGACTTGCTTGGCTTTGTTGTCAATAGCAGACTCTATCAAACTTTGTCCTTCAGTGGCTTCAACTGTTCCAGTCATCAATCAAATTGTCGGCGATCCTGGCCCGTACTTCCGGCTTGTCGTAGAATCCGGTCTCGACTCGGCGGCGTATAGCATCGATTCGAGCGGCTCCCTTCAACTGGCTGGGGTCGACGAGGGTTGGGACCGAACGCTCCTTTTTTAGTTCCTGGTCTGCCAACTCTGACAGACGGGCCCGAGCATCGAGCGAAATATCAATCCGATCGACTATTTCCCGATTTGGTTCCGAATTCATACATTTCGGTGCCGGCTTCTCTGGCCTTTCTGACTGCTGTCCTGACTGATGGTTTGACAAAGGTCCTATTTCCATCATTTCACCTCTACCTATCCTATCGGTGGAGTCCTGTTTCTTCTTTAGGAGTAGCTTCCGGTCTCCTCCGGTTACTATCTCTTGCCATTCACAAATTGTGGCGACGGATCCATATCTGCAATGTACTGTAATATCTTACCACTACTGCGCAGATCATTCATCTCACTCTTGATCCTATCATGACGATTGGTCGCATATTCCTTATTATCTTCGATCAGCGCCAGATTCTTTTTCACCAATGTGATAATGCTGTTGACCGTTTTGCGAATTTCGGGGTAAATCGAAGCCAGGCGAAACAGCCTCGGATCGCTCTCACGAATCGACGTCACTTTAGTCTCCGATTCCTGGATGCGCCGCTGACACCTCTCTATTTCAGCGTAGAGATCAAGCAGGTTGTCATCGCGATCATATTTGATAATATCACGTTGTTTGTCCAGCAGAATATAGAGTGACTGATAAAAAGAATACTCTTCCTTCAAAATCTTCAGAAGCTTCTGTTCCAGTTGTGTGATAGCGTTGTTGCTGTTTTTTTTCATAGCTCAGCCTGTAGTGACAAATTCTTCATTCAGTTCAGGAATTTCGGTAACCTCGTCAGTCTGACTGACTACGGGAACATCGCCGTCCTGTTGCTCCTTAATTTCGGCCCAGGCGAACCGAAGGTTCTCCATCACCTTGGTCACCGACCCGAGTTCATCGACATCCTTGGAGGCTTCAACAACAAATAACTGACTGATGGTCCATACGTACATTTTGCTCAGATTCTCTGCGACCTCACCACCCCTGGACATATCGAGCGTGGTATAAAGATGCGTGATAAACCGTTTGGCGTGCTGAAGCTGTTCGTATCCGGCATCATTTTCGTTCTTGCTATAATGATTGGTCGCATCCCTTAGAGCTTTGATCGCTCCATCATAGACCATTAGTATCAGATCAATCTGTGACTTTCCCATTGTGTCGGCGTGCCTGTACGCGGCAATTTTCCCGTCCATAACTTCTCCTATTATGACGTATATTTAATCAATTCAGACTTAACGATTACTGGATATCTGTGCCCAATTGGCATTTAAGCTACTAACCTGTGAGGCGATGTAGTCGCCCTGTGCTCCTAATTGACCCAGAACTTCTTCCATTCGTTGGAACCGCAACATCAGGCGTTTCCGGCGCAAGACCATACGTTCATCAAAATCGGCAATCCGGTCGGCCAAATTGTCAACCTGACCCTGGTAAGAAGCGATCCTGCTGTCTAACAATCCGGTCTGCGATTCAGTCAGTCCGGTTAAAAGAACATTCATCTTCGAAGCTACACCCTTGGCCAGCGTAATTGTACCTTCAGTACCCGAACCAACCTGGGAGGCATCAAGAGTAATTTTCAGTTTAAGGCTGGCGGTGGTCTCGTTGTCACCGTTGCCGCTCAAATACTGCCCCGAACCGGAGGCTTCTTCGCCGTTAATTGTACCTTCAACATCAAGGCCAGCGGTAGCCACACCAGTCCCCAGACCAAGCAATACAGCGGCGTTATTATCCTGAGAAGTGCTGATGCCAACAGTAGAGGTTTTACCATAGGCGGAGCTGGTCAATACCAGATGACCACCGCCACCTCCATCGTCCATCCAGGAAACGGTCAACCCGGTAGCACCAACTGTTCTATCATTATCTATTCGCAACTGCAGCTCATTGACAAGCTCGGCACTGCTGTCGTATGATTTGGCCGTCAGGACAATTTCTTCCGACTCACGACCATTGATTGTAATTTTAAGGCGGTTATTGGTGGAGTCAAGTACCAGCGAAGACGAACCCGGGTCGGTGATGTCAGCCCCCGTGTAATATCCCCGTGCCGCCGCTTGCGTAATGTCTACTGCATAGTTCTCACCTTCACGGGAGTCGGTCGAGGCTGAGACAAGTTCAATGGCACTGGTAGAAGCATAACCTGAGTCGGTAAAAAGTGCGATCACATCATCGAGGTTATCCCGTAAGGCGTCCTCAAGTCGACCACTGTCTTTGATCGACAACTTGCCATCGGAACCAGTTCGTATGCCAATTGACGAAAGATACTGAAATTGATCTGTCTCGGTGTTGACCGCGGTGCTGAACAAACTGCGCAGTCGCGATTGCACGGTCTGCACAATGTTGTCACCCAGCAACACACCAGACTCGCCAGTCTCTTCGGTATATTTGTTTTGGTTATCAATAAATGTGTTGATGTCATTATAAGCATCAATGAAACCCTTGAGCGCCTGTTTTATTCCACTGACATCAACATCGGTTGTAACGGTAACCCATTCACCGGTCGGAGTTTCGTCTTTAACATCAAGCACCACACCGGCGATGACATCGCTAAACTTGTTATTTTCGCTGACTACTGTTATCGGTGAACCTGAGCCACCGGTCGAGCCAAACTGGATTTCAGCATTGGATGATTCCTGCAAAAGAGAAGCAAATGTCTGGACTTGGAAAACATCTCCGGCATTCAGTTCACCTGCGGAAAACGATAGTTTCAGACCATCGGCACCAACACCGACTAAATCCATTTCAAGGTCTGCCTGAGTAACCACTATCGAGCCGGAGTTGGTGCCATCAGTCCAGTCGATCGTGATGTTGTCGGTTCCAATTGTCTGACTACCGGTACCCTGCACGGTGAAAGTATAAGCCTTGTTCACGCTACCGGTATATACGGCCGAAGCACCCAGCGAGATTTGAGAACTTGAGCCGGAATCCATTACCAGGTTTTCCGGGACATCAAACGAAGCCGTCGAATAATTGAAGTTGGCCCCACCGGTCAAATTGGAAGTGATCGAAATATCGTTGCTTAACCCGGTCTCATTGGCACTCAGAATGAGTCGATACGGATTGGATGAGGATCCGTCGTTGATAATTGAAGCGGTGATCCCAACCTTGGCATCGTTGATGGCGTCTTTGATGGCCGTCATGTTGTTGTTGGAAGCGTCAATCGTGATTGTCTGTGCCGAGGCGCTACCCACGCCGACTTCAATAGTGCCGGTGCCGAAGGCGTTAAGCTCATCGGCCGAGAAACCCTGAGATGCTATTTGGTGGTTGCGAGCAACCGAGTTGACCCGCAGATCGTACGATCCGACCCCGACCCGTCCAGAGGCGGTGGCGGTCAGATATGATTCATCAGTAACAGCAACCGATGCTTTTTCAAAGCTGGATTTGTAGGTGAGTTGCTGAGACTTGGACTGGAATGCAAATACTTTGGCCTGAAGCGCTTTTAAGGTAGATATGATATTAGTCTTCTGGGCCTGGTCAACCTCCATAAATAGAGCGGGACGCCGTTCGAATTCGATCATGGCGTCTACAATACTTGTGGTATCTAAACCGGAGACTAATCCGTCGATGGAATTGGTGCCTGGCATGTTTTTCCTATCAACAGCTCGACATCACTGTCATCTACCTTGTTTAAGTTTTGAGGAGATGGGAGAGATTACTCTCTCCCAACTCTCAACTAATAATACAATCGTTCTAGAAGAGTGACAACACTACCTGCGGGGCCTGGTTAGCCTGACTAATCATGGCAACACCAGCCTGCATCAGGATTTGAGCCTGGGTAAAGTTTGACATCTCCATAGCCATATCAGTATCACGAATCTGTGACTCAGAAGCCTGTAGGTTCTGAGAGGCGATCCGGAGGTTTCTCAGGTTGGATTCCAGAGTGTTCTTCTGGAAACTACCCAAGGTACCACGAGTAGTGGAAACCTCATTGATAGCGGCATCGATAACCGATTGAGAATCCTGGGCACCCTGAGTCGTGGTAACATCGATCTTGGAAAGATCGTTAAACAGGTTATCAACTATGTTCTTACCCAGCGCCGTAGCAGACATATTCCGCAACGAGATACTCTCGGTCTGACCAACGTTAGCACCAATCTGGAAAACCAGCGACTGATCAGTACTGTTGATGGTCTCAGTGCCACCGCTTGAAGTCAAATCGATCATTAACTGTAGTGACTCAGAACGATCTGAATTAAAGACCGATCCGAACGTACCACCACTAACCGAAGTCGCCGGACCACCATCAAGGCGCACATCGAATTGAGCCGCTGTGACAGAGAGTAACATACTACCGGCGTTAATACCTGTCTGAGCATTGCCAACAGACATTGTTACAGTACCACGATCCGAGTCGGTGAGAGCGGCATTTTCCAATGTTTTGGTAGTCGTTGACTGCGCCCAGTCAACACGATTGATGGTGTTGGTATATCCATCAAGAGTCAAAACCGCGTCGGTGCCAGTATTAGCGGCCACATCGGTCGACAGATTCAATGCCGAGCGCAGGTTAGAAGTTCCTGCGGTACCAGCATTCGTGGTCAGCGTGTAAAGCGAACCCTCGTCGCGAGTGGCAAACCTGATCTTGTTGGTATCGTAGACTTCGGCGTACAACTCTTCGTCGGTACCACCAACGGCGACATCAGCCGCGGCGACGATCCCCACGTTCAGCGCAGCCACCAATGCGTCCATGTCGGCATAGCTTGCGGCCGCCAAAGTTACAGCCGTACCCACGTTAGCACCAGCCGAAGTATTCCAGTCAAAGTTTAGGACGTTAAGAGAAACACCACGAGCATCGGCCGCGGCCAAAGTGGAGTTAGCCGCCGCCGCAGTGGCGGTAGTCGTAGTAGCCAGAGTCTGAATAGAGTACTGGGTACCTTCATTAACAGCCTGCAGTTTGAGGCCTACACCGGCACCACCGTCGACAGCCTGAACCTTGCCAGCCAAGGCAGCGTTATTGCCAATGGCGGTAGTGAGCTTGGTGGCAAAGTCGGCGGTAACATCATCAACAACAGCATCGATAGTCAGGCTCTGCACGCCTGTCGCGCTACCACCGTTCTCCTGGAAGTTCACGTAGTACGTGTAGGAACCCGCTACTCCGGCAGTAACCGCCGCAATAGCACCACCGGAAACAATCGATGCCTGAGTGGCCGTCCCAGCAACAGTAAAAGCATTACCAAAAGCATCGTTGCCAATGGATGTTACGGTACCCGAGATCTTTTCGGCGCCAGCCGAAGACTGAACAACATCGATGTTATGAACCCCACTGGTCAAATTGACGGGGTCACCATCGGTATTGGACAGGGACAGACCCAGGTTCTGCACGTTGAGCGAGGACGTTGAATCGGCCGTCTTCGTTGTCGTAACATAATGGGTACCGGACGATAAACCGGAATTCTTGATAGTCAGTCCAGTACTGTCGTTCGAAGTAATGCTGGCAACATTCTCCTTGGAACCGTCCAGCAATTTCTTGGTACCAAACTGGGTGGTGGCCGCAATACGATCGATAGTCTTGATCGCATTCTCGATCTCCGCCTGGTCAGCAGCCAACTGATCGGCATCGTTAAAACCTTCGTTACCGGCGTGAATGGCCAGCTCTCTCATGGAGATCAGCAGGTTGTTGATCTCAGTGAGGGCTCCTTCAGCCGTTTGAATCATTGTGATGGATCCTTCCGAGTTCTGGATAGCGCGGTTCAGACCCGCAACCTGTGCGCGGAACTGTTCCGAAATTACCAAACCGGCTGGATCATCAGCCGCAACGTTAATACGATAACCAGAAGACAGCTTCTGCATGGATTTTTCCATGTTGACCGAAGTCAATCCCAGGTTCCGGTTCGCGTTCAACGACGCGATGTTGTGATTAATGCGAAGTGCCATGAGTCAATCTCCTCCGTGACATTATTAAATTAGGTTTCCTTACCTTTTTTTTATTGTCATTATCAAGTTGACCTGCACTTCCTATGTGTAGTGGTCGTACTAAGGTGTACTGTTTCCTATAAACACCCTGAGATCTTAATTGCTTTGTTATCCCTCCTTGTATGTTTTTCAATCCTTCCAATTGTTTGGCCTTTTTTAGATCTCATATTTTCTTATATCTTAAGTCGGCACATATTGGGTTGACTTAACTGCTCATAAGACAAAAATTCCCCAATTCCTTTAACTTTTCTCAGGTCTTTTTTGGGTCTTTTAAGTCTATTGAGGAGCGCCCAAAAGCTGTTGGAGTCGCTCACGGGCTAATTGGCATTCAGGGGCAATCGCCAAGAGTCGCTCAAACCCGAGTCGGGCCGCATCCCCATGTCCCATAAGGTGATAGCTCTCCGACAACCCAATTAGGGCGGCCGCGTTATTGGGAGCGGTGGTCAGGAGATTTTCATATTGCTTGATGGCCGGTTCGAAATCACCGACCGTTCGATACTGGTCAGCCAATAACAAGCGGATTTCCGGCTCGTCTGGGCTGACATCCAAATAGCGCGACAGGGCTGATATCGCCTGTTCTGGCTTGCTCAAACGGGTCTGAGTCAGGCCCAGATTGCGATACGCTTGAGGTATTGTGGGAGTTATATCACAGGCTTTCAAATACTGAATCTCAGCCTGGGAAAACTCCTTTTGCTTGTAATAGCAATTGCCCAGATCGCTATACAGCTCCGAAGACGGTTCCCCGGCCTCAATCGCTTGTTGATAGTAGTGAGCGGCTTGTTCGTATTGAGCATACTCAAAGCAGGTATTGGCAATTTTCACAGCCAGATGTCTGGTATCATCACCAATTTCGATTGCTCGATCAAAAAGAGCAATCGCTCTTGTGTCATCATCTGATTTTAACTGGAATTTTCCCGCAACCAGAAAAACTGTGGAGTTATCAGGAAAACATTCGGTCGCCTTAGTAAGCAGGCTCTCGGCCTTTGTCATTTCCCGCCGTTCTTCATAAATCGAGGCCAGCCCCAACAACGCCTCGACTGTGGCGTTAGAATGATCCAACTGGTGTTGGAAGTATTTCTCGGCATTTTTGAGATCGCCTTCGGCCAAATATGAGCGGCCTAACCAGGTTGCGGTTTCTTTGTAACCGGGGGTGATCTCAAGAGCCTTCAGGTAATTCTGACGAGCGATCTCGGTCTCGCCGCTTAATTCAGATAAGATGCCAATATGAGTATAGGCCAGATCGCGTGATTGAGGACAAGCCAGGATAATCGGCGAGTTTTCTTTCCAGCCATCAAAATCGGCTTGCGCCTCAAGATATTTCTCAAACTGCACTATCCCCGCAGGATAGTCTTTCAACTCATAATACGCAAAACCGAGGTAAATCAGGGCATCAAGATAATTGGGGTGAATATCCAGAGCCGCCTGAGCACTTTTGCGTGCGTCTTCGTATTTTTTCTGTATTAGATACACTGCGGCAAGATGGTTAAGACACATTATATGCAAGTGCCGAGTGTTTTTTTCATCGGGTGAAGTCAGTTCAACCACACGTGCGGCGGCGTTGATTATCTCGGCCGCATTTTCTTTAACGTACTCATTGGACGCACCCCTTAGAAGCTGGGCATAGTTAAACAGGGCAAAGACATTGTCCGGATTTTCCTTGAGTTGCTGTTGAAGGAGTCCCCTGGTGCGCTTGAATTTCCTGGCCATCTGCTCGGTTGACAGACCGTAACCCAGGTGCCTGAGTCGTGCGGGCGTTGCCAAAACCTGCTTACCTTTAGCCAGTTGGAGTTCATTATGCACGATGCCGCTATAACGCAAATTCAGATCACGCTTGAAGAATCTGGTCGAGTTGGAATACGTTAAGAGATCTTTATTATAGCGGTATTCATTGTAGACTGACACCGAGATCATCTCGAATTCGCCGCGCCTGATAACATCCTTTATGAGTTGGACATCATCGAGAACAAATCGTTCGTCAGCATCAATTATGAACACCCAGTCACATTCGGCCAGCTCAATAGAATAATTGCGATGCTTGGAGAAATTATTCTCCCATTTCTGATGATAAACTCTAGCGCCATATTCTTTAGCGATTTCGACTGTGCGATCAGTGGAGCCGGTATCGACAACAACGATCTCAGTAACCCAGTCCCGAATCGACTCGAGACATTCGGGCAGAAGTTCTTCCTCGTTTTTAACAATCAGGCAGGCGGATATTGTGGGCTGTCTAATCGTTGTTTCGCGCAAGAGGCGCAGTTCCTGGCTTTCACGACAACATGATTCGCCTCGCTCAATGACTTCGATAGCTTCCACTCGGCGATTCTGTCGGACCAGCAGAGAGGCCAGGTTCAGGTACGGTTGCTGATTACCTTCGTCCATTACAATGGCGCGCTCAAAGGCGTCCAGTGCTGTTTCAAACTCACTGTATTCGGCAAGTGCCTGCCCCAGAGTGTTGAGCAACCGACAATACAGTTCTGGTGTGGCCGTAAATGAGTCGTTGGCCGAAATCTGTTCGGTGCTGTCGATCAGTGTCACATATTGTTGACCGGATTTAATCGCCCGTCCGTACTCACGCATCGAAAAACTCACCAGAGCTGACAAAAAATAGCGATCAAGAACAGAACCACTATCATTCCCTGCCCGCTCAAGGCAGGATTCGACATCTTTATAGCGACCACTCCGCCAATACCCAAAGGCCAAAAGGCGATCATACCGCTCTGAGTGACGGGGGTCTTTGAACGGGTACTCTTTTTCAAACGGCGTAAGAAGCCCAATAATTTCCGACTCCCGTCCATCACGGACACATTGATCGGCCCGGTCGAGAGCTGTGGCTATGTTTGACGGAGCTTTCCCGATCCTTCTGGCGCGATTAGACTTACTTGGCCCTTTTTTTCGACGCTTCTTCCCCATAGGTGTCAATCTTCCTCATCGGTTTCGACTGGGACACTATTATTTTGCGAGCAACTCGGGTCATCAATAATCTCTACCCAGCGATGAATTTCGGCTAAAGCATTTGGTGACAGATAAGCACTCTCGGCCTGTTGTCCCAAAAGTTTATCAGCGTGATCAATCAATCCATTTGTGAGACAAAGTTCCATAGCGTTGTTCCGTGCCATACTGTGATCGGGATCAAGTTTCATTGCTCGCGAGAACGATGCCAAGGCACGCAAAGGCCGGTTCTTTTGTAGCCAGACAACGCCAATATCATTTAGAATATCAACATTAGATGCGTCCAGCCGCCGAAGATGGCGTAACCGCAAGAGCGCCGGATCGTACCGTTCGTGCCGTATTTCGGTGAGAGCCATGTTATAATTGGTGACATAATCATCGGGCGAGAGTTTAAGTGCCCGCGTAAAATGTTGGGTGGCATTTTCCTGGCGGTCAAGCTGTAAAGCAACCAGACCAGCGGTGGTATGAGCCTGTGCCGAATCAGGTATAAATTGGATTAACTTTTGAAGCCAGTGATAGGCCGTTTCAAAGTCACTCGATTCGAGTGCTTTATGAATCTGAGCCGCTGTTTCCTCGGCCGAAAGAGTGGCCTCCGAACTGGTCGGGGGGGGGGCTTTAAGAAGCATTGAATTCCTATTCCTTTGCTTGGGGCGCTTATCCCGCACCTCTTAATGTTTGAGCGTTAAAATCGTCTACTGCCCGCCTCAGGCTGGCACCAACTCTTCCGTTCGGATCCGATCCGGGACAGCTTCCATTTGATCAGCCGCCTCGTTTATTGAGTGTTGCACATAATAGCACGAGTTAACCAGGACCAGTTGTTTACCCTTATTATTGGCGGTGTTGATCAGGATCGGCCCCTGAAGGTTGGCTGAGATATCCGACTTCTTCTTCTGAATGGTCAGAATCACATAGGTCTCGACCGAAGCCGAATCAGTTACTTGCAGTTCGGCAATTTCCTGGGAGTTGATCTCAATACGATAGTCTGGGAAGAAAATAACCGGGTTCATAACCAGAAACGCGACCGTGGGGTCCTCGGTGGACTGCATCCAGTGGAAAGGAGCCAGTTCGGTCATTTCAATCAGACAGAAATGCTTCAGTTTCTCGAAACCGAGAACGGGGCGCTCCATCGTAATGATTTTATCCTCCGGTATTTCCAGAGGTCCGAAGCGGTGACTGTTAACGATCATCTAAGTGTCCCTTCCATATCGTTCATCGTAAAAAGTCTAGTAATGATGGCTGGATTATCTTGCCGGCCGCTAACAGGGCGGCCTGGTAACTGTTTTCTTTTGCCGCCAGATCGGTGATAACTTTGGTCAGATCGGCGTCTTCAACTTCAGAGAGAAGCCTGGTGTAACTCAGTTCTTTGTCCAATAGATGCGAGGCAGTTGACTCCAAGCGTAGGGCATTGGAACCCAGGTTCGCGCGTGTTTTAAGTGAAAGTGTCATTCCCTCATCGAAATTGAACAGCATCCGGTTGATACCTTCCTGATCATCGTTACGCAGGGCATCAACCAACACCAACAGTGAACCCATGATATCGCTGGAACCAAACAGGTCCATCTGTTTGGCAATACGTCCGCCATCAACCTCACGAATGGTAAAAGACCGATTGGCATCGTTGTTAACAATCTGAATTCCCCGACCTGAACTGTTTAGCTCAGAGGTAACGTCAAGAGCCGAGTTATTGATCTTGTCCAGCAAGTCCTGTATCGTTATGATGGCCGGATCGGTCAAATCAACGGTGCTACTGAGATCGCCCTGCCACATGACAAAGCTGTCACCGTCAAAACCGAGACCATTTCGCATATCAGCGATATTACTCGTCAAAGCCAACATCGGGTCAAGATCAGTTCCACCCTGTGTATGATTGTAAGTACCGACAATACCCAAGTCGGCGGCCGTAGTACCCGCGATTTCATCGATAACGAATGAGGCTTGCGGATCAAGATCATCCCCCACCAACTGGGCACCAATGTATCCATTGAGACCAAGCCCGACAGCAGTCAGATCATCACTTGAGGCATTTTCGATATTCAGACCGAGGGGCGGTCCTGAAGCGTCATCTATAACAAATCCGGTATTGGTGGCATTGACACCCATAGTGACATTGTTAAGACCTTCGGAAACCATTTTGGCATTGAACAGGGTGATAACATCATCCACGGTGTCGGCGGTCGAAAGATCGACAACGACATCGATACCAGCACCACCGGTCACCCGCACACTACCCAGACTTAAATCGATACCCTGGCCTTCATGGAGTGTGCTGAGTTTGGTGGCGGTTGAAATCTCGCCGCTGGCAGTAGTTTCGACTTTAAAATTGTTACCATCATCACCGAGTGAAACGGAAATGGTCGTGTTCATACCGGCCGCAGTAAGAGCATCGTTGATCCGGGTGATTGCCTCTCCAACAGTTGTCGCGGGCGGTGCCGCATTCAGATCAACTGTAGCCGAAACACCAATCAGGTTCTGATCGGAAATCGTAAAGGTGCCAGCGGTCAAATCGACACCGGAACTTGCATTGAGATCGCTCAGCAGAGTCTGGTTCGTTACCGACACATTTAGATCGGCATCCTCACCCAGCGTAGTGAACGGTTGCAGAAAAACTTCGGCGGCAGTCACATTGATAGCTTGATGCATCTTGGCATCGATTTCGTATTTTATCTTCCCGTTGTCACCCAGATAAGTCACCCCATTGGAACCAACCTGGAACGGTTGCAACTTGGTTCTGAAGCCCGAAAACATCTGACGACCGCCCAATTTGGTATCACTGAGCTGGACCATCCGATCGAAAATAGCCTGAACTTCGTTGGCCGCGGCGTTCCGCTGTGAGAAATCATAAGTATCGTTGGACATGGAAATGGCCACGTCCTTGGCCTCGGAAAGCAGGTTCTTGACATCCGAGAGAATACCATCGTAGGTGGTAAGCCAAGTTTGCCCCTGCGACACGTTGGCCTGAAACTGGGTCAACTTTGACATCTCAGATCGATAATCCAGATCGCGCAGGATACCAACCGGGTCATCAGACGGCTTGTTTATCCGCCTGCCTGACGACATCTCAGTCTGAACGTCCATAAACCGCTGAAGGGAACGCTGGACATTGAAGACCACCTGACTGTTGACCATGCTGTTAGTTACACGCATAACAACTCTTCCCTGGTTTCAATTCTGCCTCGTGGCTCAAGAGAGCCGAGAGACTTAGTTACCCCGCGATGCATCGGGCCGCTTGCCGGATTGATCCTTGAAGTTAACCACTGACGATTTCTTCTTATCACCATCGCCGACAATCTTACCCTTGATCATCTTCACCATGCCCAACAGGTCGGTCTTGGAATTTCCTGCCGCTTTACGGTTTTCATCCTGTATTTTGACATAGATTTCCTCGCGATGCACAACGACATCACTTGGGGCATCTATCCCTATTCGTACCTGACGACCTCGAATTCCCAACACCGACACTCTGATATTGTCGCCGATGGTGATCGATTCGCCCAACTTCCTTGTTAGAATCAGCAAACCACCCTCCGTGGTGTTTCAACCCCTGTTAAGTGGGGCCTTTAATATTTTAACCCACTATCCCCATCCTGGTAATCAGCGTATCCAGTGCCTCGTCCATTACTGTTATGATTCGAGCGGCGGCATCAAAGGCGTGCTGGGCCTTCACCAGGTTGACCATCTCTTCATCCAAAGAGACCCCCTGTACCGACTGGCGTTGATTATCTATCTGATGGGATATCAATTCATAGTTACTAGTGAAATTGTTCGCTTCACGTGTTTCCACTCCGAGATCACCAACCATACCGTGATAGAACTGGTTAATAGTCGCAGTCTGGCTGGACATGAGTAGAGCATCGCGCATGTCGGCGAGTTGCATGGCCACCATACCATTGCTACGGTCGTCTGAATTGGAAGAATCGGACGCCGCAATTTTGTTCTTGTCGAGAAGTATTTCCTGGTTCAAGCGAAGATCTTTGGCATCGGTGAAGGCCGGATTAAAAAAAGCTACATCGGTTGTACCATCCAGACCATAACCAGCCATATGGATGCGGTTGACTTCCTCTACAATCGTCCGCGAGAGTGTGTTTAGATCATCCAGATAGTTCGGAATAATCTTGTCTCTGGTTTCCATCAGACCGGCGATCTTCCCATTGACATTCTTGAGTTCAATTTCACTGCCTCGCCAAACCAGAGCATGAGTCACTTTATCGCCATCGTGGTTAGCATTGGCATCGATAGCAAATGAATCCGGTCCATCGACGAGCAACATACTACCCATATATACAGAGGCCGAACCATCGGATCGCTGATTTACATTCACATCGAGAATGCTGGACAGCTCATCGATAATACGGTCGCGCATATCGCGCAGATCGTTCGCTTTACTGCCATCCAGCTCCTGATTGACAATCTGCTGATTCAAACGGGCAATCTCTGTAGTCATACCGTTAGACTCTGCAGTCAGACTGGCCAGATCACGGTCGGTAGATCGTTGCAGATCCTCAAGACTGGTAGCCAATTGCTTGAAGGTGTGGATCAATTGCGTAGCGTTAGCGATAAGACTGCTACGATTGCCGCTGTTTTCCGCATCTGACGACAACGCCGACCAATCGTTCCAAAACTGATCCAAAACTTCGTTGATCGAATTCCCGCCTGGTTCAGCGAAAATCGATTCGATCTGCTGTAGCGACTTACTCTTATACGTCCACTGACCAAGATCTTTCTGACCCTGACGGTACTGATCGCCCAGAAATAGATCGCGCACGTGATAAATACTATCTACTTCGAACCCGGCGCCAATCGCTCCGTGGATTGACAGCTCCGGCAACGAAGACATTACCCGTACACGTTGGCGAGTGTATCCGGGCGTGTTAACGTTAGCGATATTATGACCAACTGTTTGCAGACTTACCTGGTGACCCAGAAGTGCCCGCTTACCAATTTCTAATCCTTGAAACAAACCCGGCATCAGACTCTCCGATCTACCATCAGGGCCGCCGACTCCTGCGGTATGGCTCCGGTGTGATTGTAAGATTTGTCGGGACTGTTAATCTGCGAAAGCGTTGTCATTGTCCGCGAGATAAACTCACGGGAACGGTTCAACAGCATTATATTGGTGTTGCGTGTTTCAGTGATGCGATCATCAAGTTCCCGAATAGCTTCTTTCAGATGAACCAGCCTCTGCGACTGATCTTCATCAGCATACTCCAGTAACCGTGAGACGGAGACATCACCTTCAATGGCATTAGTCACCTTGATCTCGGCAATGATTTCTTCACGACGGCGATTGAGCGCCTGGCTGTCGAGTAGCTTTCTCTGCTGTAACTCGGTGACATCAGTTAGGCACTTTGTGTCATTAGCCACCAGTGCCTCTTTCTGTCGATCGAGCAACTGCAGGAATTCTTCAAAAACCTTCGCTTCCTGAGCGATCACTTGTATGAGTTTATTTATCATATCCCATATTCCAGACAACATTCCATACTCCGTTTGTCGACCCTGAGCGTGTGGGCTTTAGGCTTATCGCACAACTATTTGGCCGACTGAGCGGCCAGATAGTCAGTCACACGCCGAACATAAGTTCTGGTTTCCTCGAATGGTGGCACGCCACCGTGCTTTTCTACATTGCCCGGACCCGCATTGTAGGCGGCCAGGGCCAGTTTAAGGTCACCGAACCGGTCTAACATTTGCCGCAAATAGCGGCTTCCGGCACGGATATTCTCGTGCGGATCAAAAACATCCCGCACATTCAGATCCTGTGCGGTCGAATCTATCAGTTGCATCAGCCCTTTGGCTCCGGCTGGCGACACGGCATCTGGATTTCCATTGGACTCCGCCCGAATTACCGAGCTGATAAGAGCCGAATCGAGTTTGTTTTCGCGAGCGGCGGCTTCAATCAGCGAGCCGAAGCGGGCCATTATCGGATCATCATTGGTCGCCTGTGTCCGCCTCTGAAGCGGCAAAAGCTCTACCTTGTGGCTGATATTAATCGGTTGTGAAGAGCGTTGCGGTAGTGGCAGTGGTTGCTCCCCCTTAAGATCAATGGGCGACTTTTCGACCGGTCGCAGTGGTTTAAGTTCGAGTTGTTCAGTCCCTGTCTCAAACCGGGCATCAATCAGCTTTTCCGTCGATTTGTACAGTAAGGTGGCAATCGAGTTATGCCCGCCAAAAGTTGCTTTACGGGCGATTTCCATATCGAACATTTCGGTGAATGTGTCTTTGCCAAGACCACCTGACATCGGTACATCTTTGCCCATACTATTCTGAGGAATCGTCTTGCGCATGGCCTTAAGCATCTGATAAACGAAAAACGACTCAAACTCCTGAGTCGCCTTGCGAAGACGAGCCTTTTCCGCCTCAACTGTCCCGTTAGTCGGACGCTTGAGTTGGTCAATTCCCAACGTACCGCCATTCGGTGGTCCGATTGCTTTCATCGGCATAGACATCAGAGCAACACCAACTCCGCCTGTAGCGCTCCGGCCTGTTTGAGTGCCTGAAAAATAGCGATAATATCGCGGGGAGTGGCGCCAATCTTATTAAGAGCACCGGCGATATCCGCAAGAGTAACTGATTGCTTGAGATTGACAACCCGTGCCGATTCCTGATCCACCGCTATATACGATTCTTGAGTTACAACCGTCTCACCGCTTGAGAATGGTTCCGGCTGTGAGATTACCGGCCGTGAATTAATACTCACTGTGATCGTTCCATGTGCTACCGCCACAGGCTCAATAGTCACATGCTGTCCGGCTACAATTGTACCGGTCTTTTCATTGATAATAACACGAGCAACATGATCCGGTACGATGCGCAGATGGCCAATATCCGACATGAATTTGGATCTAAGAGTCGGATACATAATACTGTCAGGGATGATCACTTTGATGGTACCACCATCAAGCGGATAGGCGACCGTGCCGTACTTGATGTTTATCCGTTCGGCGATACGATGCACGGTGGTGAAATCGGGATTGATCAGCGACATGTAGAACTCCTGATCCGAGCCTTGTTTTGCCTCGACCGGATTCGACACTTTGCCACCACTGGGGATTCTACCGACCAACGTGTAGTTGTTGACAATCTTGTTGCCATCATCCACCTGCACATTGAAACCACCGATCGACACCGGCCCCTGAGCGGTAGCCCGCGTTACCCCGTTGGGGTCGGACAAAGGTGTGAGCATCAGCGTGCCCCCCTGAAGCGAACTGGCATCACCAATCGATGACACCATAACATCAAAATAGGAGCCTTCAGTGCGTTGACTGGAGATCTTGGCGGTAACCATAACAGCCGCGATATTCTTTACTTTGAGTTTCCTGGCGTCAACCGTCAGTCCCATCCGTTCCATCATATTGGCCAGGGCGCGGGTAGTAAATAAAGTACCAGAGCCGTCGCCACTGCCATCCAGTCCAACAATCAGACCATAGCCGAGCAAATCGACTTCCTGCTTATCCTGAAAATTACAGATGTCCTTAACTCGAACTTTGGCGGCCTCGGCCGGAACCCAAAGCAGTAGCATAAACCACAGGATAATTGCCATTCCGGTTGGTCGGATCAAAAGTGAGTGCATTAGTGCAAACATAACACCCCCTAAAAAACCCAATTTAGCAGACGGGTGAAGAAACCGGGACGCGATGCGGTCGTGGCGTTGCCTTTGCCGGTGTAAGAGATCTCAGCATCGGCGATCAGATATGACTCAATAGTATTATCCGGCGAGATGTCTTTGCTCCGCACCACGCCTGAGACATAAATCGCTTCTTCGTCACCATTGATACCAATTATCCGGTGGCCCTCAATAACCAGATCACTGTTGTCACGTACATCAACCACAGTAACCGACATCTTAGCCCGAATACTTCCGGCCCGAAGATTCTCACCCTTGCCGTTGTATTTATTGCTATTATCAGCTTTGGCACTAAACATCGGGATGAAATCAAGCGAGCCGATTCCCGGTCCGCCGCTGGTATTAATCTGAGTTTTTTTCTCGGTCTTTGTCTCGACCTGGTTGGAAGCCCTACTTTGCTCCACAATGAGTACAGTCAGGACATCGCCGACTTGATGAGCCTTGATATCGGCGTAAAGAGATTGGCTTTGGCCAAAATCCTGCCCTTTGACTTTCAACCCAAAGGGTAACAAGAGTAGCAGAGAGACGAACATTAGAAAGCGTTTGAAATTCATAAGGTTATCCTCGAATCCTATTCGTTTAGGGATTTACCTCGACCTTTTTTTCTGAGATTACCTGGGCATTGATTACTTTACCGGACTCAAGATTCTTGACCCGCAGTGTTCCGCCAACCCAGCCAGACTGCAAAGCTCGTCCGGGTGCGGTAATGCTACCCCAGTTATCAGTGAAGACAATTGTAACTTCCCCCCCGACATCAATGTCAGGGACCGGTTCCATTGCCGCGTTCATGAGAATGCTCCCCAGGCGCAGATTTCGTTTTGATCTCTGCCCCACAATCCCGGCCATGGATGACACCGGTTGCTCTCGCAGGGAAGTTACATTGACTCGTTTTAATTCAAATTGCTGTTCGGTTAGTATGTCGTGTCGTTTGACTTTGTCTGTAGCCACCAGAACCTTTGCAAAGCGTTTGACACGCAGTCTTACCTGCCCTTTCTCGATCAGTGCTCCATCGTGAGCGATCTCAACCATGACCGTAAACGGTCCGAGTGGTTCCTTACGAGAGAGCGGTTTGAGCGAGAGGTCAGCAGGATCGACCAATCGGGTTTTGATCTGATTAGCCGTGATTTCGATTTCGTACTCGACCGGGTCCAACCCGTAGGTTGCACGCATCAAATCCAGGATAGCCTGATCGGTTTCAACCGCCATTCCAGCCGAGGCGGCAAGAACAAGGAGACCAATCATCAAAATAACTTTGCGAAGCAACGACATCATAACCGACTACCTTTTTAGATTATTGGCCACTTGCGACATATCATCGGCGGTCTGAATAGCTTTGGAGTTCATTTCGTAGGCACGCTGAGCAATGATCATATTGACCATCTCATCAACCACGGCCACATTGGACATTTCGAGATACCCCTGGTTGGTCCGACCCAGACCATTTTGGCTGGGTATATCGGTGATCGGGTCGCCCGAAGCACTGGTTTGAATAAGTACATTGTGCCCAATCGCGGCCAGACCGGCCGGGTTGACAAAGCGAGCCAGTTCAATTTGACCAACATCTGTCGGGTCATTCTGACCAAACTGTTGCACCTGAACCACACCGTCCTGACCAATAGAAATCGCCGTAGCATCTTCAGGTATGCTGATTTCGGGCGTAACAAAGTAGCCATCTGACGTTACCACCTGACCCTCGGCAGAGAGTTTGAAGGCTCCGTCTCGAGTATAGCCGGCAGAACCGTCAGGCAACTGTATCTGAAAAAAGCCGTTGCCTTCAATAGCCACATCAAGTGGATTGGAGGTCATCGACAGATCGCCAGTTGAGTACTCCCTAACCGTAGCTGAGGGTCTGGTTCCATAGCCAATCGCCAGTCCCACCGGTACTTCTAAGCCGACGGCCGAAGCTACTCCGGCCCGACGATAGTTCTGATACAACACATCCTGAAATTCCAGCTTGCTCCGTTTGAATCCAGTGGTGTTGACGTTAGCCAAATTATTGGCGATGTTGTCAACGTTCATCTGTTGACCCGCCATGCCACTGGCCGCGGTACGCATCGCTTTTATCATCTCGGAACTCCTATCTCAAAGATTCTCATTTTCTATCTTCCTCCCGCTACTTTACCCAACAGATGCTCCAGGGAATTGTCCTGGGTCTGCAGTGCACGTGCGTTAGCTTCGTAAGTGCGATAAGCAACAATCATATCGACCATCTCGCTGACCACATCGACATTGGAGGTCTCCAGATAGCCCTGACGAACCGTGGCCGACAGCGCTGGCAGAAGCTCTACATCCTCAGAAACTCCGAAGAGCGAGCCACCCAGCCGTTGCATGCTATCCAGATCAGCCGGTGACTGGGGTGAAATGCGACCAACCGGTACGCCGTTAACTTCGACCTCACCTGTCTGAGCCACGGAAGGCATACCATCGCCAACCTGAATCGGACCTCCGTCACCCTGAACGCGAAGCCCACCTGACATCGCCAGGTAACCATCAGCGTCTACCACGAATGACCCTGAACGAGTAAGTACGGTGGAACCGTCATCGGCCATCAGAGTGAAGAAGCCATCACCTTCGATAGCAAAATCAAGGGGACTGTCAGTTTTATCAAAAACACCGGGGGCATAATCAACGGTGATGTAATTCGCCACTGTCTGTTGCCAGTCGTCTTTCTTGGGCATCAAACGGGATTCCGCGTTGGACAGCTCACGGGCAAAAACGACATTCTTGCGAAAACCTGTGGTGTTCGCATTTGCGATATTGTTGGCAATTGCCTCCTGCTTCTCAATCCGTGGAAGCATACCTGAGGCTGATCTGTACATCCCTTTAATCATACAATCCTCCGCTTATCATATAGCAGGGACCGTGCCAAATATGGGCTGCACAGCTAAACCAATACGATAAAACCACTTACGGCATACGCGTAGTTGGCTGGCAGAGCTAAACAGCTATTCTTTGGGAAGTCAGTTCTGTTTGAAGGGGAAAAGTTTTCTATGAACCAGACTTGACTGAAGTTACTTTGGACGGAGTCGCCTTCTCCCCTGCTTGCGTCCGTTTCAGGCGCTCGTGTTTCTGGCGAGTCCTGAGAATCAATTTGTCCATGGCGGCATCAAAACACGCCTCGTTGCATGGCTCATTATTGACCCGCATATAGAGTGGACAGTCAGTTTTGAAGCCAAAGCATTCGAGAATACTGGCCAAATAGCAATCTTTCAGGTAAGTACAGCGTACAGGCTTTTTCATGATCAATCTCTTCCTCATAGTTGAATTGTCGGAATCCAAGCAAAAATCTGAAGTTGCTCACCCCTTGAACAGCGGGTGAATCCTTCGGTAATGCAGATTTGCGAAGTCACTTGCACAGCCATTTAGGTCAGACAGATAATGTTTAACCCGATGGAAAGACGGAGATTGCTGAGATTTTCCCGGATCGTCTTGAATGTCAGCAAGTTACAACGGTCGAAAACAGGTGACAAGAAGTGTCTTATGAATTATCCTGGTAGCAGATTTAATAGCACACTTTTTGCTCGGAAGAGTCTGTAACTTACGGGTGATACTTATGAAAAAATATATTTGTCTATTTCTACTGCTGAGTTTGATCGGTTTTGCCACCAAGCTTCCGGCTCAAACTCAACTAATCGAAGACCCGAACACTCCAGATACGCTTTGGGTTGATTCGGCAACAGCTTTTGTCTCCGGTGTAGGCATAGTGCCAGTGAGTTTCTTCAATGATGAAGAACTGACTTTGGTAGAAGCTACTCTGGAACACTATTCTGATCAAATCAAAGTTGATTCGTTCTCGTTTGCGGGTGGGCGGTTAGACTCCGACGACTACAACAACAATATTCTGATCGATACCGACTCGACCCGGATAACCATTTTCTCCTTCACCACAAGCACTATTCCTACTGGTCGAGGCTTACTGGGCAACCTGTACTATTCCTATTCGCAGACAATCATACCTCAGGTAGTGACAATCGACACGACCTCCTGGTTTATTGGACCTATTCTGCACACAACAACCTTTCGCACCGCTGAAGACGCTATGAGTTTTGTACCACAATTTGTGCGCGGCTACCTTGACATCCTGGAAGAACCCGCGACCTTCGATTCAGTTTGGATTGATGATGTCGAAGCCGCACCCGGCGACCCGATCGCTGTCAATGTATACGCTTACAACGAGCGCAACCTGGCGAAGATTGCCCTGGCACTCGACTATGGTAGTGAACTCCTGGCTTTCGACTCAGTTTCATTCGCCGGCACTCGCAGTGAGCCGGCTCCCACAAAAACGGTACAGCCACAGACCAGTCTACATAAACTCTATATAGTAGTAGAGTTTGGGGAAAGCACCCCACTGCCATCCGACACTGGTCCGGTAGCTACTTTGCATTTCACAGTCGACCCAACCGCACCTGAAGAAATCATCGTGATCGACTCGACCACCGTCGGAATTATCAGCAATACCCGGTACACGCTGACCACAGCCGATGGCAGTATTAGTTTCGTGCCTCTCTTCACCTCTGGCAGTGTTGCGATTAAGACATCAACTGATGTGGAAGATATCACCGATCAGAAAAACTTGCCTACTGAGTATGCTCTAACCCAAAACTACCCCAATCCGTTCAATCCGAGCACTAATATTGAATTCAGCCTGCCTCAACTATCCCATGTTAAACTGGAAGTCTACAATATTCTGGGGCGGTGCGTACGGCGTTTGATTGATCGTGATCTTCCTGCGGGAGAACATCGACTGGTCTTTGATTCGCGCTCGGACAGTGGAAATTCGCTGGCCACCGGAGTGTACTTCTATCGTCTGACTACTGAGAGTTTCGAGCAAACCAAGAAGATGTTACTGGTAAAATAATCTAATTTC